>DASYLQ010000571.1:0-2121 GCA_036009485.1 Janthinobacterium sp. | reverse complement strand
CATGGTGGTGATGATGCTGATGGCGGCGCGTTCCGACATCATGGGCCGGCTGGTGATTTCGCCGCGCCTGAAAGCGCTGGGCTGGTTGTGCACCGCGGTCATGGCCTTCGCCGTGCTGGCCATGTTCTGGACCATGCGCAGCGACACCCCGGCCTAAGTACCCATTCATAAAATAATTGTGTTTTTTGCCTTCCATACCGGGCGCGCTGCGGCGTTGCCCGCCGCTCGCAGTGCCCGCACTGCGTCGCGCCGGCCGCCTTGCATCGCAGCGTGGCTTTTTACGGGGCTCGGATTGCGCTGCAATCCATCCCGCTATGTTCGCCAAAATTCCACACTTATTTCCGACTGGGTAGTTAGCTGAAATGGCGGTTAATTGCTGCGCGCCAATAGCGCGGCGGCCGTTTGCCGGCGCCGGGGGCCGGACGTACAATCGTGCCGGACCCCGGGACCGACATGGAACGCAGGAAGATTCTTTTTATTGCAGAAGGCGTGACGCTGGCGCATGTCGGAAGGCCGCTTGCGCTTGCCCATGCACTCGATCCGCAACGCTTCGACATCCATTTCGCCTGTACCGACGGTTACGAATTCTGCTTCAAGGATAGCGGCTTCAGGCACTGGCCCATCCATAGCATTTCCAGCGCCCGTTTCCTGCAGGCGCTGGCGTCCGGCAAGCCGGTGTATGACGAGGCGACCCTGGTGCGTTATGTCGAGGACGACCTGCGCCTGCTGGACGGCCTCGGTCCGGACCTTGTCGTCGGCGACTTCCGCCTGTCGCTGTCGGTCAGCGCGCGCCTGGCCAAGGTGCCGTATGTCGCGCTGAGCAATGCCTACTGGAGCCCCTATGTCGAGCAGCATTACCGCGTGCCGAATATTCCGCTGACCAGAATTTTTCCGATTCCCATCGCCGACGCCCTGTTCCGCGCCGTGCGTCCGCTGGCCTTCGCCATGCATGCGCAGCCGCTGAACCGGATCCGCCGCACCTTCGGCCTGGCGTCGCTGGGACCGGACTTGCGGCGCATATACACGGATGCCGACCATACCGCCTACGCCGATATTCCGCAACTCTTTCCCGCGCAGGCGCTGCCGGCCAGCCATTCCTATCTCGGGCCGGTGATCTGGTCGCCGCCGCTGGCGCCGCCGCCATGGTGGGACAGCCTGCCCGGCGATAAACCCATCGTCTACGTCACACTCGGCAGTTCCGGACAGGGGCGGTTGCTGCCGCGGGTCTTGCAGGCGCTGGCGCCGCTGCCACTGACGGTGCTGGCCGCCACCGCGGGCAAGGCCAGCCTTGGGCCCATGCCGCCGAACGTCTACGCGGCGGACTTCCTGCCGGGAGCGGCGGCGGCGCGGCGCGCGGCCCTGGTGGTGTGCAACGGCGGCAGTCCAACCTGCCAGCAGGCGCTGGCGGCGGGCGTGCCGGTGCTGGGCATCGCCGGCAACCTCGACCAGTTCCTGAACATGCATGGCGTCGCCGCGGCCGGCGCCGGCATCCTGCTGCGCGCCGACCGCCTTGGCGAAGCGGTATTGCAAGACGCCGTCAAAGCCCTGCTGCGGCCAAGCGGCGCCACCGAGGCGGCCAAAAAAATTGCGCTGGCATTCAGCCACTTTGAATCCGGTGCGCGCTTCAAGGCCTTGCTGCCACAGCTATTCAGGGAATAATTTTCGCAGTTCCAAGCCTTGAAGCACCAGGCGCAGGCGCACTGTCGGTTTTTTTTACACTTCCGTCAAAATGCCATTGCATGATCAAAAAATATTAGCCAAGTCATTGATTTAACAGGATTTCCAGCTTCTGGCAAGGATGTTGCTACGTAAGCATATGTTTCCCCGTTTACGACGACGGATTCAATTCCAAGCATCCCCGACCGGCATCCCTAGTGAGGAATCCAAAATGAAACTGTCTCGATTGAAATTAATCCCTCTGACCGCCGCCATTGTCCTGATGGGCTCGGCTGGCAGCGCGAGCGCATCTGCTTACGGCTATTCCTACGACAATATCTTCGGCCTGACCATCACCAACCCTACCGGCACTGTCACTGTTGCCAACAGCACCGACATCTCGCGCGCGACCGCCACCTTGAACGGTTCCAGCGTCATCACCGGCGGCTCCGGCGTACTCGACAC
>DASYLQ010000570.1:0-6831 GCA_036009485.1 Janthinobacterium sp. | reverse complement strand
TGGTGTTGAGCCGCGCGCCGAGGATTTCGCCGGTGCGGTGCAAATGATGCAGATACGCCCGTGAAAAGTTGCTGCATGCATAACAATTACAGCTTTCATCCAACGGCTTTTCGTCGTCCTTGTAGCGGGCGTTCTTGATCTTGATATCGCCGAAACGGGTAAACAGCCAGCCGTTGCGCGCATTGCGCGTCGGCATCACGCAATCGAACATGTCGATGCCGTTGGCCACGCCCTGCACCAGGTCTTCCGGCGTGCCGACACCCATCAGGTAATGCGGCTTGTTGGCCGGCAGACGCGGGCCGACGTGTTCCAACACGCGCATCATGTCTTCCTTCGGCTCGCCGACCGACAGGCCGCCGATGGCGATGCCGGGAAAATCGATCTCTTCCAGGCCGGCCAGCGATTCATCGCGCAGATGCTCGAACATGCCGCCCTGGACGATGCCGAACAGCGCGTTCGGGTTTTCGCCCTTGTTGAACTCGTCCTTCGAGCGTTGCGCCCAGCGCAGCGACATGCGCATCGATTTCTCCGCCTCGGCCGGGGTGGCTGGACGGCCCTCGATTTCATACGGCGTGCATTCGTCGAACTGCATGACGATGTCGGAATTCAAAACGCGCTGGATCTGCATCGACACTTCCGGCGACAGGAATAGCTTGTCGCCATTGATCGGCGACGAGAAATGCACGCCCTCCTCGGTAATCTTGCGCATCGCACCGAGGGAAAACACCTGGAAGCCGCCGGAATCGGTCAGGATGGGCTTGTCCCAGCCCATGAAGTCATGCAAGCCGCCGAACTTGGCGACGATGTCGTTGCCTGGGCGCAGCCACAAATGAAAAGTATTGCCGAGAATAATCTGAGCGTCGATTTCCTTCAATTCCAGCGGCGACATCGCCTTCACCGAACCATAGGTACCGACCGGCATGAAGATCGGCGTGTCGACCACGCCGTGATTGAGCTTCATGCGCCCGCGCCGGGCTTTTGTCAGTCCGCTCGGGTCGGTCTTGAGTAATTTGAATTCCAGCATTCTCGTCTTTCTTCTTTAAGCAGCCGCTTCGGCTTGGTATTTATTTATTTTGATTGCGTCGTCAGCAGCATCGCGTCGCCATAACTGAAGAAGCGGTATTCATGGGCGATGGCGTGGGCGTAGGCGGCGCGGATAGCCTCGTAGCCGGCGAAGGCCGACACCAGCATCAGCAAGGTCGACTTGGGCAAATGGAAATTCGTGATCAGCCGGGTGACGGTCTTGAAGGTATAGCCGGGCGTGATGAATAGCGCGGTGTCGGCGCTGCCCGCCGCCAGCTGGCCCGACTGCGAAGCCGATTCCAGCGCGCGCAGGCTGGTGGTGCCGACCGCCACCACGTCGCGCCCGGCCGCCCTGGCCTTGCGCACGGCGTCGACCGTGGCTTGCGGCATGCTGTACCACTCGGTATGCATCTTGTGCTCGGCCAGCACTTCGCTGCGCACCGGCTGGAAGGTGCCGGCGCCGACATGCAGCGTGACGTAGGCGAATTCCACGCCGCGGGCTGTCAGCTTGTCGAGCAGGGCCTGGTCGAAATGCAGGCCGGCGGTCGGCGCCGCGACCGCGCCCGGCACCTTGTTGAACACCGTCTGGTAGCGCGTTTCGTCGAAGGCGTCGGCGGCGTGCTCGATATACGGCGGCAGCGGCAGGCGGCCGTACGCTTCGATCAGCTCGAAGACATCGGATTCAAAGGTCAGCGTGAAAAATTCGCCGGCGCGCTCGCCGACGCTGACGTCGAAGGCGTCGGCCAGGCGCATGCGCGTGCCGGGCGGCGGCGATTTCGATGCGCGCACCTGGGCCAGCACGGTGCGGTTGTCGAGCACGCGCTCGACCAGCGCCTCGATCTTGCCGCCGCTATCCTTGACGCCGAAGAAGCGCGCCTTCAGCACGCGGGTATCGTTCATCACCATCAGGTCGCCCGGCTGCAGCAGGTCGACGATGTCGGCAAAGCTGCGGTCGGCGATGCGCTCGCCGTCCAGGTGCAGCAGCCGCGAGGCGCTGCGTTCAGGCAGGGGAAGCTGGGCGATGCGTTCTTGCGGCAGGTGGAAATCGAAATCGGAAAGCGAATACATGCGTTTTACTTCTAGAAGGATCGGAATCGGAATGGCAGTGAATGCCCGGGCACTATACTGTGCGCCTATACAGTCGTACAATGCCGCCACCTGGAGACAGTTTCAACATGACCGTAGCGGTGTTGCAGCGCCTTGCCGTACATGCGTACTGTCTGCGTCGCTGCGCCTCGCCGCAGACCGGGCAACCCTCTATTTTACGCTAACGGCAGCAAAATCACTGAATCAAGCCTGTAAAGATGCCAGCACATGCCAGCAACGACGCCAGTTACCAAGCCAGTTAATAAGCCCAAGCCGGCGAAAAAGGCCGTCAGCAACGAGAGCAAGCTGGCCAGGCTGGGCTTGCGCACGGATATGGACCTGGTGCTGCACCTGCCCATGCGCTACGAGGACGAGACCCAGGTCATCACGATCAGCCAGGCCTGCCTGCACGGCGGCGAATATTCCCAGGTCGAAGGCGTCGTCACCAAAAACGAAATCAGCCACAAGCCGCGGCGCCAGCTGCTGGTCCACATCGCCGACGACAGCGGCGAGCTGCAGCTGCGCTTCATGAATTTCTACGGCAGCCAGGTCAGGCAACTGGCGGAAGGCACGCGCGTGCGCGTGCGCGGCGAACTGAAACACGGCTTCTTCGGCGCCGAGATGGTCCATCCGGCCTACAAGGTGATCAACCAGGGCGCGCCGCTGCCGACTTCCCTGACGCCGGTCTACCCGGCCGGCGAAGGCTTGTCCCAGCCTGTGCTGCGGCGCGCCATCAGCGAGGCCATGGAGCGCATCGACTGGAGCGATACCCTGCCGGCCGCATTGATCGAGCAAATGCGCCTCAGCGATTTCGAGCCGGCCGTGCGCCTGCTGCACCATCCGCCGCAGGCAGTGGACGAGCATGCGCTGGCCGACCGTACGCATCCGGCCTGGACGCGCATGAAATTCGACGAACTGCTGGCGCAGCAGCTGTCGCTGAAACGCGCGCAGCGGGCGCGCCGGGCCAAGGGCGCCGCCGCGCTGCCGGTGGTGGGTTCCCTGTCGGCCGCCTTCCAGGCGGCGCTGCCGTTCCGCCTGACCGGCGCGCAGCAGCGCGTGCTCGACGAGATCCGCGCCGACCTGCGCCAGGTCTATCCGATGCAGCGCCTGCTGCAGGGCGACGTCGGCAGCGGCAAGACGGTGGTGGCGGCGCTGGCGGCGGCGCAAGCCATCGACAGCGGATTCCAGGCCGCCCTGATGGCGCCGACGGAAATCCTGGCCGACCAGCATTTCCGCAAGATCGCCGCCTGGTTGGAGCCGCTTGGCGTGAGCGTCGCCTGGCTCACCGGCAGCCTGAAGAAAAAGGACAAGCTGGCGGCGCAGGCGCTGATCGAATCGGGCCAGGCGAAACTGGTGATCGGCACCCACGCGCTGATCCAGGATGCGGTGCAGTTCTCGAAACTGGGCCTGGTCATCGTCGACGAGCAGCACCGCTTCGGCGTCGGCCAGCGCCTGACCCTGCGCAACAAGGGCGAGGCCGAAGCCGTGCCGCACCAGTTGATGATGTCGGCCACGCCGATCCCGCGCACGCTGGCGATGACCTATTACGCCGACCTGGAAGTGTCGGTGATCGACGAGTTGCCGCCCGGCCGTAGCCCGATCGTCACGCGCGCCATCGACCAGAACCGGCGCGACGAAGTGATACAACGGGTCCATGCCGCCGCGCTGGAAGGGCGGCAGATCTACTGGGTCTGCCCGCTGATCGAAGAATCGGAAGCGCTGCAGCTGCAGACCGCGACGGAGACGCACGCGATGCTGGCGGCGGCGCTGCCGGAACTGCAGGTCGGGCTGGTGCACGGGCGCCTGAAGGCGGCGGAAAAACAGGAGGTGATGGATGCGTTTTGCGCCGGCCAGGTGCAGGTGCTGGTCGCCACCACGGTGATCGAGGTCGGCGTCGACGTGCCGAACGCCTCGCTGATGGTGATCGAGCATGCCGAGCGTTTCGGCCTGTCGCAGCTGCACCAGTTGCGCGGCCGGGTCGGACGCGGCTCGGCGGCTTCAGCCTGCCTGCTGCTGTACCAGGGGCCGCTGGGCGGCGTGGCGCGCCAGCGCCTGATGACGATGCGCGAAACCACCGATGGTTTCGAGATCGCCCGCAAGGACCTGGAGCTGCGCGGCCCCGGCGAATTCCTCGGCGCGCGCCAGTCGGGCCAGGCGATGCTGCGCTTCGCCGACCTGGAAACCGACCAGTGGCTGGTCGACCAGGCCCGCGACGTCGCCCAGAAACTGCTGCGCGCCAGGTCGCCGACGGTCGAGGCGCACCTGGCGCGCTGGCTGGGCGGGCGCGAAGAGTTTTTAAAGGTCTAAAGCGCCTGAAGTGGCAGATCCGCCGGATAACTGACGCCGATCTGCGCGCGTATCGTATCCATCACGCCCATCAGCGCCAGCGTCTCGTCGAGCGGCATCAGCGGGCTTTCGGTCTGGCCGGCGCGCAGGCAGCGCATCACTTCGATCGCCTCGTGCGGATAGCCGTTGCCGGTGAACGGCAGTTGCACGGTGCGCGCGACGCCGTCCAGCGACACCGTCAGCAACTGCGCCTGGTGCGCGCGCGAATGCAGGCGGATATAACCGAGCTCGCCTGAAATCAGCGTTTCGTTCGGGGTTTTGGCGCGCAGGCTGCAGGCGCAGGACGACACGCCGCCATGCTTGTGGCGCAGCGAAAACACGGTCTGCACGTCGACGCCGGTCGAATCCAGCTCGGCCAGGGATTGCACGGACTCGACCTCGCCGAGGAAAAACGTGGCCACCGACAGCGGATAAATGCCGATGTCGAGCAGCGCGCCGCCGCCCAGTTCGGGACTCCTCAGGCGGTGCTCTTCATCGACGCGGGAGACAAAGCCGAGGTCCGACTGCACTTGGTAGACCTTGCCGATCTCGCCGGCCGCGACGATGCGCCGCGCCTCCGTCAGCGCCGGCAGGAAGCGCGTCCACATCGCCTCCATCAGGAACCGATTCTTTTGCCGCGCCAGCGCCACCACTTCAGCCGCCTCGCGGCGATTCATCGTGAAAGCCTTTTCGCACAATACGTGCTTGCCGGCGTACAGGCACATCAGCGCATTCCCGGCATGCATGGGATGCGGCGTGCCGATGTAGACCACGTCGACCTCGGCGTTATCGGCCAGCGCCTGGTAAGACGCATGGCGGTGGGGGATGCCGAAATCCTGGCCGAAAGCCTCGGCGGCGGCGCCGCTGCGCGAGGCCACGGCGACCAGTTGCGCGCCCGGCACGTCGCGCAAGGCGTTGGCGAATGCGCGGGCGATGCGGCCCGTGCCCAGAATACCCCAGCGTATAACTTCTTCCATCGTCTCCCCCTCCAGTCATACCGCCGGCTTCCGCCTGGGCCGGAACACAGCGGCGTCGTGATAAAACAAGTCGTCCTGTCCCGCCCACCATCCCGGCACGCCCAGCACCGGCAGCGGGGTGAAGTCCGCCGTACTCAATCCCTGCGCTTCCAGTTCATGCGCCACGCGCTCGTCGATCCAGGCCCGGCGCGCATCGTGCCCCAGCGCGAAAAAATCGTCGCCGGCCAGCAGTACCCGAGTATGCGCCGTAATCGCCTTGTACGGCGCCACCAGTTTTTCCATCAGTGCGTGGCCGAACAGCCAGACTTCGGCGTCGCGGCCGAACGCGCCGCGGCGCTCGACGAAGGCGCCGCGCCAGTCATGCCCGCGCAAGGCGGCCACCAGGGCCGCCCCGTCCGGCGCATCGCGCGCCACCAGCAAGGCCGCGTTTTCGTCGAAGATGGTGGCGCCGTCGCGCGCCGGCCCGCGCGATTTGCCGACGCCGGCCAGCGCGATCTGCGCCGCCTGCAAGGCGTTCAGTTGGCGCTTGATGCGCGGGAAACTGAGCCACACCAGCGCATTGAAAAAGTCGTGCAGGTTGTCGCGCGTCGGCACGCCGCCGGTGGCGCCGATGAAGGCTTCGTAGGCGACGCCCTCGGGCAGCGCGGCTTGCGGCACGAACGACAGCGGCAGACCGCCATGGTTGCCCAAGCCCAGCGCCGACGCCTCGGCATTGAAGGCCTCGAGCGCGCCGCGGCGATCCAGGTCCAGCCGCGCCGCCGCCGCGGCGACCGAGGCATACCATGGCCGCGACCAGTCTATCGCCGCGAACATGGGCGGCTCAGAGCATTTTCCAGTTGACCGATTCCCCTGCATTGAGCGGCACCACTTGCTGGTCGGCCAGCGGCAGCAGCGCCGGCAAGGTCCATTGCTCGCGGCGCAAGGTGATGCTGCCTGTATTGCGCGGCAAGCCATAGAATTCCGGGCCGTGGAAGCTGGCGAAGGCTTCCAGCTTGTCGAGCGCGCCGGCGCGTTCGAACGCTTCGGCGTACAGCTCCATCGCATGCAGCGCGGTGTAGCAGCCGGCGCAGCCGCAGGCGGCTTCCTTCGCGCCCTGGGCATGCGGCGCCGAATCGGTGCCGAGGAAGAAGCGCTCGTCGCCGCTGGTGGCGGCCGTCACCAGCGCCAGGCGGTGTTCTTCGCGCTTGAGCACCGGCAGGCAGTAATAGTGCGGATTGATCCCGCCGCGGAAGATCTCGTTGCGGTTGTAGAGCAGGTGGTGCGCGGTGATAGTCGCCGCGATCGGGCCTTCGGCTTCGGCCACGTACTGTGCCGCATCCTTGGTGGTGATGTGCTCGAACACGATGTTCAGGGCCGGCAGGTCGCGCCGCAGCGGGCGCATCACGCGCTCGATGAAGACCGCTTCGCGGTCGAACAGGTC
>DASYLQ010000569.1:0-10246 GCA_036009485.1 Janthinobacterium sp. | reverse complement strand
CAGGTTGCCGTCGCCGGCATGGAAGACGTTGGCGCAGCGCAGGCCGTACTTGGCCTCCATTTTCTCGATGCCCAGCAAGACCTGCGCCAGGCGCTTGCGCGGAATGGTGCCGTCCATGCAGTAATAATCCGGCGAGATGCGGCCGGCGGCCGGGAAGGCGTTCTTGCGGCCGGACCAGAACTTCAGGCGCTCGGCCTCCGACTGCGAACAGGAAATCGCCGTCGCGCCCGCCCCCTCCAGCACCGCCGTCATGCGCGCGATCTCTTCCTCGACTTCCTCGACGGTGCCGTCGGCCTCGCACAGCAGCAGCGCCGCGGCGTCGGTGTCGTAGCCGGCCTTGACGAAGGGTTCGACCATGCGCGACGAGGTGCGGTCCATCATTTCCAGCCCGGCCGGGATGATGCCGGCGGCGATCACGCTGGCCACCGCGTCGCCGCCGACGACGATGTCGTCGAAGGAAGCCATGATGACGCGCGCCGTCGCCGGTTTCGGGATCAGCCTGACGGTGACTTCGGTGACGATGCCGAGCATGCCCTCGGAACCGATGAACACGGCCAGCAAGTCGAGGCCGGGCGCATCGAGCGCCTCGCCGCCCAGTTC
This sequence comes from Janthinobacterium sp., assembly GCA_036009485.1. Classification (GTDB taxonomy): domain Bacteria; phylum Pseudomonadota; class Gammaproteobacteria; order Burkholderiales; family Burkholderiaceae_D; genus Janthinobacterium. The sequence goes on along the minus strand of DASYLQ010000569.1, from coordinate 9,646 downwards.
GACGAGGTCGCCGTCGATGGTGACCATGCGCACGCGCAGTACATTGTGCACGGTCAGGCCGTATTTCAGGCAATGCACGCCGCCGGAGTTTTCCGCCACATTGCCGCCGATCGAGCAGGCGATCTGCGACGACGGGTCGGGCGCGTAATACAGCGCATGCTGCGCCGCCGCCTCGGAAATGGCCAGGTTGCGCACCCCGGGCTGCACCACCGCCGTGCGCGAATATGCATCCATGCGCACGATCTTGTTCAGGCGCGCGGTCGACAGCACGACGCCGTCGGCGATCGGCAGCGCGCCGCCGGACAGGCCGGTGCCGGCGCCGCGCGGCACGATGGGCACCTTCAATTCGCGGCAGACCTTGACGATGGCCACCACTTGTTCTTCCGTATCCGGCAGCGTCACCACCATCGGCAACTGGCGGTAGACGGCCAGGCCGTCGCACTCGTAGGGCCGGGTATCCTCGGCCTCGGACAGGATGCAGCGCGGCGGCAGCACCGCGCGCAGGGCCGCCACGACTTCGTGCTGGCGCGCCGCGGTGAAAGCGGGTTCGATGGTGCTTGTGTTCATGGTATCGAGGCTAAGGCATTAGTCACGCTCCGATTGTAAGCATAAACAAGCACCAATGCACGGCTTGGGCAAAATCCTGGGCGATTTCGTTTCCGTCATGGGCGACAGGGTGGAATTGTCGTATCCTCTGGCCTGGCATATCGCTGACATATCGACCAGGACACCATCATGGGCAAACGCCTCACAAAAATAGCCACCCGCACCGGCGACAATGGTAGTACCGGCCTCGGCGACGGCAGCCGCACCAGCAAGGACAGCGTGCGCGTGCACGCCATGGGCGATGTCGACGAATTGAATTCCAACCTGGGATTGCTGCTGTGCGAAACGATGCCGGACACCCTGCGCGAAGATCTGGTGACGATCCAGCACGACTTGTTCGACCTCGGCGGCGAACTGTGCATCCCCGGCTACCAGTTGATCAAGGAAGCCCACGTCGAGCGCCTCGACCGGCTGCTGGCGGCCTACAATGCGGACTTGCCGGCGCTGACAGAATTCATCTTGCCGGCCGGGTCGCGCGCGGCCGCGCTCGCGCATGTCTGCCGCACCGTGTGCCGGCGCGCCGAGCGCAGCATCGTCGCCCTCGGCGCGGCGGAAGCCATCCACGAACATCCGCGCCAGTACGTGAACCGCCTGTCCGATTTATTGTTTGTGCTGTCGCGCGTGCTCAACCGCTACGCCGGCGGCGCCGACGTGCTGTGGCAGCACGAACGCCAGCGCGGCTAAGCTCGACTTTGTCCAATTAAAATTGGTAGCGCTCATCCCGAGCAGGCTGCTTCTGCTGTACCAATCCCGCTTTTCATTGGCCGTGGTCAATATCCCACAGGAAACTCTGTTTAAAGTCAGGCAGTCGTGTCGCGCAGAGGCACGGCCTGGATGAATGACTAAACGGATCGGGATTCCTCATGAACCTGTTTCAGGGTGACACCGCGGCGCTCGCCGCCCTGGCCGGCGATGCCCAGGGCGACCGCCTGCTGCGGCTGCGATTTCCCATGGCGACGGCCCGGCCGACGCGCTGATGCTGGCCAACCGCCTCGACGCCAGCGAAAGCCTGTCGCGCGATTTCCGCTACCGGGTCGAGGTGCTGTCGGACGACGCCACCATCGCGCTCAAGGATGTGACGGGCAAGATGGCGACGGTGGAACTGGTGCGCGAAGACGGCAGCCTGCGCTACTTCAACGGTTATGTATTCGAGTTCCGTTTCGTGAAAACCGACGGCGGCTTCGCCTTCTACGAGATGCTGTTGGGACCCTGGCTGGCCTGGCTGCATCGGCGCCACAATAACGTCGCCTTCCACGGCTTGAACGCCGCGGAACTCACCGACAAGGTGTTTGAGCATTACCTGATGCGCGACTGGAAAAGCGCCCTCTCCGGCCCGGACCCCGACATCAGCTATCTTTGCCAGCACAAGGAAAGCGAGCATAACCTGCTGCACCGGCACTGGGAAAGGCTGGGCTGGTTTTATCGCTATGAACACCGCGCCGACGGCCATACGCTGTGGCTGGGCGACGATACGACGAGCGGCATGCCGATAGCCGGCGCCAGCGCGAGCATGCCCTTCCAGCACCAGGCCGGATCGATGGAAGACGACGGCGTGCACGGCTGGAGCCCGGTGCGCCGCATCGGTTCCGCCAGGACCACGCTGGCCAGTTTTAATTTCAAGCATCCGCGCGTGCTCCGTGCCGACCGCAGTTCCCTGAACCGGCAGGATGACGTGCCGCAGTTCGAGATCTATGAAAACGCCGGCGCCTACGCCTTCAAGGATAGCGACGGCGGCGACGCGGCGCGGCTTCAACAGCGTGCGGCCGGTGATCCACGGCGTGCAGACGGCCGTGGTGGTCGGCCCGCCCGGCGAGGAAATCCATACCGACGGTTATGGCCGCGTGAAAGTGCAGTTCCACTGGGACCGGCTGGGCGCCTTCCTACCTTTTGCGACACCATTGCCTCGGTGCGACGTTCGACATGGGGCGCGGGCTTTTTCGACGGGTCGGGGTTCAGCCCCCCTTTCAAGGCGGCTCAGGCGAATTTGCCGGCCTGGTAATCGCGGATGGCCTGGTTGATTTCCTCGCGCGTGTTCATGACGAAGGGGCCGTGCGACACCATGGGTTCGCGCGTCGGCTCGGCATGCCCGAACAGCACCAGCGCATCGGCGGCGGCGGAAAATGCCAGCCCTTCGCCGCCATCGTTGAACTCGGCCAGCGTCAACGCCGGCGCCGCCAGCCCGCCGATATCGATGGCGCCGCGCACCACGTACAGGAAGACATTGCGCGTTTCCAGCCCATCCATCGCGAACGGCGCGCCGGCCTTGAGCTCGATCCAGGACATGAAGACGCCGGTCAGCGACGCCACCGGCCCGCTTTGTCCCGCGTAACTGCCGGAGACCAGGTGCAGCGTGCCGCGCCCATCCGCCACGGCGATGTGCGGGATCTCGCCGCCCTGCACGCCGGTGTAGCGCGGTTCCGTCATTTTCAGGCGCGCCGGCAAATTCACCCACAATTGCAGGATTTCCAGCGGGCCGCCGTCGCGCTTGAATTCCTGGGGCGACAGCTCGGCATGCACCAGCCCGCTGCCCGCCGTCATCCATTGCACGCCGCCAGCCTTGATGATGCTGTCATGCCCGGCGCTGTCGCTATGCATTAACTCGCCTTCGAGGATGAAGGTGACGGTCTCGAAACCGCGGTGCGGATGCGGGCCGAAAGGCAGGCCGCGGTTACCCGGCGGGTAAACCTGCGGCCCGTGATGGTTAAGGAAGAGGAAGGGATCGACTTGCCCGACTTGCGGACCCGGCAGCGGACGGCGCGTGCTCAAGTCGGCGATGTCGTCGCGCAGCGCCGGATGCAGATGCTTGACGGTCTTCAGTTTCATACGGAACCCCGGTTCGGCCGGTCAGCCATTGTTGACGACCAGGCGCGGCTCGGCGGCGGCGAAACGCTGGCGTATCGAGACGCAGATGCCGGCGCTGTCCAGGCCCACGCTTTTCAGCAGCAGGGCCGGGTCGCCGTGGTCGATGAACTTGTCCGGCAGGCCCAGCATCAGCAGCGGCTTGAGGATGCCTTCGGCCGCCAGCGCTTCGGCCACCGCCGCGCCGGCGCCGCCCATGATGGCGCCCTCTTCCACCGTCACCAGATAGTCGTGCTCTTCGGCCAGACGCTTGAGCAGGTCGACGTCCAGCGGCTTGACGAAGCGCATATTGGCCACCGTCGCATCGAGCTGCTCGCCGGCCGCCACGCTCGGCGCCACCATCGAACCGAAGGCCAGGATGGCGATCTTCTGGCCCTGGCGGCTGATCTCGCCCTTGCCGATCTCGAGCGCCGTCAAGGCCTTGGCCGCGGGCTTGCCGATGCCGGCGCCGCGCGGATAGCGGATCGCCGCCGGCCCGTCGTACTGGTAGCCGGTGGTCAGCATCTGGCGGCATTCGTTTTCATCCGAGGCCGCCATGACCACCATGTTCGGGATGCAGCGCAGATACGCCATGTCGTAATTGCCGGCGTGGGTGGCGCCGTCGGCCCCCACCAGGCCGGCGCGGTCGAGCGCGAAGGTGACGTCGAGGTTTTGCAGCGCCACGTCGTGGATCAACTGGTCGTAGGCGCGCTGCAGGAAGGTCGAATAAATCGCCACCACCGGCTTCATGCCTTCGCAAGCGAGACCGGCGCCGAAGGTGACCGCGTGCTGCTCGGCGATGCCGACGTCGAAATAACGGTCCGGGAATTGCTGCTCGAACTTCACCATGCCCGAGCCCTCGCGCATCGCCGGCGTGATGCCGACCAGGCGCGGGTCTTGCGCCGCCATGTCGCACAGCCATTCGCCGAACACTTCGGTGTAGGTGACCTTGCTCGTGGCCGCCGGCTTGATGCCTTCGGCCGGATTGAACTTGCCGGTGCCGTGGTACAGGACCGGTTCGGCCTCGGCCAGCTTGTAGCCCTGGCCCTTGCGCGTCACCACGTGCAGGAATTGCGGGCCTTTCAACTGTTTCAGGTTTTGCAGGGTCGGGATCAGCGATTCGAGGTCGTGGCCGTCGATCGGGCCGATGTAGTTGAAGCCGAACTCCTCGAACATCGTGGCCGGCACCACCATGCCCTTGGCGTGTTCTTCCAGGCGCTTGGCCAGTTCCCGCACCGGTCCCGGCAAGACCGACTTGCCGACGTTTTTCGCCGCCGCGTAGAACTGGCCCGACATCAGCCGCGCCAGATAGCGGTTGAGGGCGCCGACCGGCGGCGAGATCGACATGTCGTTGTCGTTCAGAATCACCAGCAGCTTGATGTCGTCCTGCACGCCGGCATTGTTGAGCGCCTCGAAGGCCATGCCGGCGGTCATCGAGCCGTCGCCGATGACGGCGATCGAATGGCGCGGGTCGCCCTTGATCTTGGCCGCCTGCGCCATGCCCAGCGCGGCCGAGATCGAGGTCGAGGAATGGGCCGTGCCGAAGGTGTCGTATTCGCTTTCGGTGCGGCGCGGGAAGCCGGAAATGCCGTCCAGCTGGCGCAGCGTGTGCATGCGCTCGCGCCGCCCGGTCAGGATCTTGTGCGAATAGGTCTGGTGGCCGACGTCCCAGACGATGCGGTCCTGCGGCGTGTTGAACACATAATGCAGGGCCACCGTCAGTTCCACCGTGCCCAGGTTGGACGACAGGTGGCCGCCGGTCTTCGAGACCGAATCGAGCAGGTAGTGGCGCAGCTCGTCGGCCAGCGGGATCAGTTGCGAGCGCGCCAGCTTGCGCACGTCGGCCGGTTCATTGATTTTGTTTAGCAAGTTCATTTATGCCTTTCGCTGCACAATCAAGTCAGCCAGCTCGCGCAGACGCCGGGCCGGCGCACCGAAGGGCGCCAGTGCCGCATGGGCGTCGTCGCGCAGTTGCTGCGCCAGGACCCTGGATGGTTCCAGGCCCAGAATGGATACATAGGTCGGCTTGTTGGCCGCCGCGTCCTTGCCGGCCGTCTTGCCCAGGGTAGCCGAATCGGCGGTGGCGTCGAGCACGTCGTCGACCACCTGGAACGCCAGGCCGATGGCGCGCGCGTAGGCGTTCAGCGCCAGGGTTTCCTGCGCCGACAACTCCTTGCCGCACAGCGCGCCCAGCACCACCGAGGCGCGCAGCAGGGCGCCGGTCTTCAACTGGTGCATCTGCTCCAGCTGCTGCAGCGACAGGCTGAGGCCGACGCTGTCCAGGTCGATCGCCTGGCCGCCGCACATGCCGGCCGACCCGGACGCCTGCGCCAGCAAGGCCAGCATCGCCACCTGGCGCGCCGGCGCCACACCCTCGCCGCCGGCCAGCACCAGGAAGGCTTGCGATTGCAGCGCATCGCCGACCAGCAGCGCGGTCGCTTCGTCATAGGCCACGTGCACGGTCGGCTTGCCACGCCGCAGCGCATCGTCGTCCATGCAAGGCATGTCGTCGTGCACCAGCGAGTAGGCGTGGATCATCTCGACCGCCGCCGCCGCCCGCGCCAGAGCCGCGGCCGGGGCATCGAACAGGGCGCCGGCGGCGTACACCAGCAGGGGCCGCACGCGCTTGCCGCCGCCCAGCAAGGCATACGCCATCGCTTCGTGCAGCTTGCGCGGCAGGGCGTCCGGCGCCGGCAGGAAGCCGCTCAGGTCGGACTCGACGCCGGCCTGGACGGTTTTCATCCAGTCGGCGAAAGCGGCGCGCGCACTCATCTCTCCCGTCATGTCGCCCCTCATCTCGCCGTTCATGCCGCCGCCTCGTCGGCGCCGGCGTCTGAAAACGGCTTCAGCATGTCGACTTCCAGCACCTTCACCTGGGCCTCGACCTTGTCGAGCTGCCCGGCGCAATATTTGACCAGTTCCGAGCCGCGCCGGTAAGCCGCGACGGACGCTTCCAATGGCAGTTGCCCCGCTTCCATCTGCGTCACCAGCTGCGCCAGCTCCGCCATCGCCTCTTCGAAGGAGGCCGGGACCGGTGCATCTGCGCTGGCAGCAATTATTTTCTTTGACATAAGCATTCTGAGTAATTCGGCGCGGGGACGGTGGGTGACCCGGCCTGGTAGTGCGTTATTTTAGTGCAAACCACCGGCAGCGGTGAAAACTAAAAAAACCGGCGTGCGCGCGGCCTTTTTCGCGAAAAACCAAACGGTATGGCTGAATTTAATCTGGATTTTAGCGCAAGCGCCCTCAAATCCATGTCAATCCTGCAAATTCGGCAAGTTTCCGGCACATTTTTACTGTCCAGCCCGTCAAAGAGTGGTCAGCCTGCCAAACACGGGGCCAACTCAGGGTATAATCGCCGGTTGTGTCCGAAATACCGTTTCAACATCATTGAATTCAGGTCTTTGCGGATTCTTTCTCTCTCTGGCTGTAGTACATATGAAGGGGGGTTGGGATGTCCGATCTGGCTACTTACGCCAAGCTGGCGCGCTCGAACGCGCAACTTCCGGTCCACGTCTATTTTGACGAAGCGCTGCTGCGGCGTGAAACGCAGCAATTATTCCAGGCCGGCCCGCGTTATGTCGGGCATGAGCTGATGGTGCCGAATACCGGCGACTTCGCCACCCTTGTTGCCGAAAACGAAGGCCGCATGCTGGTGCGTAACGCCAACGGCATCGAAGTGCTGTCCAACGTCTGCCGCCACCGCCAGGCGCTGATGTTCAATGGCCGCGGCAACGCCAACAATATCGTCTGCCCGCTGCACCGCTGGACCTATGACTTGAAGGGGGAATTGATCGGCGCGCCGCATTTTCCCGAGACGCCTTGCCTGAACCTGTCGAAGACGCCGCTGCAAAACTGGAACGGCTTGCTGTTCGAGCAAAACGGCTACAGGGTGATGGACAAGCTGGCCAAGCTGTCGGTCACCGGGGACCTCGACTTTTCCGGCTATATGTTCGACCACCTCGAAGTCCAGACCTGCAACTACAACTGGAAAACCTTTATCGAGGTCTATCTCGAGGATTACCACGTCGAACCGTTTCATCCCGGCCTGGGCAGCTTCGTCAGTTGCGACGACCTGCGCTGGGAATTCGGCTCCGACTACAGCGTGCAGACGGTGGGCGTGAAACGCGGCCTGTTGAAATCGGGCTCGCCGGTTTACCAAAAATGGCAGGAACAGGTGCTCAAGTTCCGCGGCGGCACGCCGCCGCCCTACGGCGCGATCTGGCTGACCTTGTACCCGAACATCATGGTCGAATGGTATCCGCACGTGCTGATCGTCTCGACGCTGTGGCCGGACGGCCCGCAAAAGACACGCAACGTGGTGGAATTCTATTATCCCGAAGAAATCGTCCTGTTCGAGCGCGACTTCGTCGAGGCCGAACGGGCCGCCTATATGGAGACCTGCGTCGAGGATGACGAGATCGCCCTGCGCATGGATGCCGGGCGCAAGGCGCTGATGCAACGCGGCGTCAGCGAAGCCGGTCCCTACCAGTCGCCGATGGAAGACGGCATGCAGCATTTCCACGAGTGGTACCGCAACAAGGTCGCGCTGTAGTCGCGCTGGAATTCGCACTCAATCAGGGATCGCATGCAATCGTTATGGATGCTGTTTGCCAGTTTCGTCTTCGCCGTCATGGGCGTGTGCGTCAAGCTGGCGTCGGGCTTGTACTCGACTTCGGAAATCGTCATGTACCGCGGCCTGGTCGGCGCCACATTGCTGTTTTGCCTGATCCGCCTGCGCGGCGGCAGCCTGAAGACGACGATGGCCTGGCAGCACCTGATGCGCGGCGCCGTCGGCGTGACTTCCTTGTGGATGTGGTTTTATTCGATCGCCCAGCTGCCGCTGTCGACCGCGATGACGCTCAACTACATGTCGCCGATCTGGATCGCCGCCATCCTGTTCGCCGCCGGCTGGTGGCAGGCCAAAAACCAGCTTGAATGGCCGCTGGTGGCCGCCATCGCCATGAGCTTCGTCGGCGTCACCCTGCTGCTGCAGCCAGCCTTCCAGTCGCAGCAGTTCGGCGTCGCGCTGGTCGCCCTGGTATCGGGCATGGTCACCGCGCTGGCCTATCTGCAGGTGCGCAAGATGGGCTTGATGGGCGAGCCCGAATACCGCGTGGTGTTCTATTTCTCGCTGATGAATATCCTGGCCGGCGTGATCGGCAACGTCCTCGGCGCCGGCGCCGGGCCGGTGCTCTGGCACGCGCACACCAGCGGCTACGGCGTCGGCCTGCTGCTGGCCATCGGCGTCTGCGCGACGATGGCGCAAATCGCCATGACGCGCGCCTACCGCCTCGGCAAGACGCTGGTGGTGGCCAACCTTCAATACACCGGCATCGTGTTTTCCAGCGTCTGGGGCGTGTTTGTGTTCGGCGACGTGTTCGACTGGCATAGCTGGGCCGGCATCGCCGTCATCCTTTTGTCCGGCATCGCCGCGACGTTCTACAATACCCGCATGAGCGCGCGCGGCGCCGCCGTCGCAAAATCCGATCCGATTGCCGGCGAAGTTTAAGAGACGTCGAAAAACCAAGGAGAAAGCCATGTTTACCACCCTGATCGGCGCCGCCGAACTGTCCCGCCACTTGAGCGACCCGGACTGGGTCGTGCTCGACTGCCGGCATGACTTGATGAATCCGGACGCCGGGCGCGACGCCTACGCCGCCGGGCATATCCAGAACGCGCAGTTCGCCCATATCGATACCGATTTGTCCGGACCGAAAACCGGCGCCGACGGCGCCTTCCGCGGCCGCCACCCGCTGCCGGAGCGCTCGGTCCTGATCGAGACCCTGCGCCGCTGGGGCGTCAACGACACGACCCAGGTGGTGGCCTACGACGCCCACGGCGGCATGTTCGCGGCGCGCCTGTGGTGGTTGCTGCGCTGGATAGGCCACCCGGCGGTGGCGGTGCTGGACGGCGGCCTGGCGGCCTGGCAGGCGCACGAACTGCCCCTGGTGACGCCGGTGGCGGCGCCGGCGCGCGGCCGCGGCCATATCGTTGAAAAGCCGACGCTGACCAGGACCGTGGGCGCGGCCGAGGTGCTCAAGCATATCGGCGGCAAGGCCTTGAGCGTGGTCGACGCGCGCGCGCCGGACCGCTTCCGCGGCGAGAACGAAACCATCGACCCGGTCGGCGGCCACATTCCGGGCGCAAAAAACCGCTTCTTCAAGGACAATCTGCAAGCCGACGGCCGCTTCAAGAGCGG
>DASYLQ010000568.1:0-2141 GCA_036009485.1 Janthinobacterium sp. | reverse complement strand
CGCCCAGCCTGGCCTGGGCGTCCAGCGCCGCTTGCGCGTCCTGCACCTGTTTGGCGGCGGCGTCGACCTGGGCTTGGGTCGCCAGTTGCAGCGCCAGCAAATCCTGGTTGCGGCGCAATTCGCGCCGGGCAAAGGACAAACCGCTTTCCGCCTGGGCGTAGGCGACGCGCGAGTTCGGGTCGCTGTTCAGAATCGCGACCAGCTCGCCGCGATGCACATGCTGGCCGGGGACCACGGCCAGCCGGACCAGCTGGCCGGCTTGCGGAAAGCTCAGCGATTCAAGCTTGCCGGGGACGACGTCGCCAAAGACTTCCATACTCAGCGGCATCGCCTGTTTTTGCACGGCGGCGGTCGTCACCAGCACGCTGGCGGTATCGTCCCCGCCCGCCTGCTCCTGGCCGTTTTGCGCCGCGCCGCGGCCGAAGTAAAACCAGGCGCCGGCGCCCAGCGCCAGACACACTGCCAGCACAAGTATCCAATGAGGTATCCAATGAGCTCGTTTCATTCTTTCAAACTTTCTTGAGTTGAAAGGGGAAGCAGGGAAATGCCAATGAGGGTTTGCAGGGCGATGCGCTGTTCCTGCACGGCTTGCTCCAGGGTGATCCGTTCGAGTTGCCTGGACAGCAGCGCGGCGCGGGCGCCGGCGTAGACCAGCGCATCGATATTGGCGGCCTTGAAACCCATCTCGCTGCGGGCCAGCACCTGTTCCAGTTCGGCGATCGCGGCATCGCTTTGCGCCAGTTGCTGCAGGTTCAGCGCCTGTTCGTCCAGCAGCCGATGGATGTCGTTGCGCCCGGTTTGCAGGCGCTGCCGGTATTCGTCGGCCAGCCTTTGCCGCGTCGCCTGTTCGATGGCGATGTTGCCGCGGTTGCGATTGAGGAAAGGCAGCGACATCGTGACGCCGACCGAGTTCGAATAGATGCCGCTGGAATCGCGCGCCCGCACCAGCCCCAGGTTCAGGGCCGGGAACTGGGCCAGCAGCGCGCCGCGGTAGCGCTGGTCCTGCGCCTGGTAGCCGGCCTGCAGCGCCAGCAGGTCGGGCCGGCGCCGCGCCAGTTGCGGCAGCGCGGCCAGGATCGCCGCCTGGTCGGGCGCCGCGCCCTCGCCGCCGTCGCGCAAGTCCAGCTGCGTTTCGGGCGCCAGGCCGAGCAAGGCGTTCAAGTCGTGCGCGCTCTGGCTGGAAGTGCGCTTCAGGTCGAATACCTGGCGCTGCGTATCCTGCAGCGCCGCCACGTTAGGCGCCACCGCGTCGCTGCTCAGCAAGCCGCGCTCCAGCGCCGTCCGGGTGCGGCGCAGGCGGTCGGCGAACAGGGCCTGGGTCTGCTCCAGCACGGCCATGGCTTTTTTCGCCTGCCGCGCCTTGACGAACAACAGCCGCGCCTGCGACACCACCTGCCATTCCTGCCACAGCAGATTCAGATCGGTCTTGCGCCGGTCCGACTGCGCCGCGGCCTCGACGGAGGAGTGCAGCAGCAAGGCATTGACGTCGTAATTCAAGCCAAGGGAGAAGGCGCGTATGCCGTCGGGACCGGTGTTCGACCAGTCGTGCGCCAGGGCCAGTTGCGGGTCGGGCAGCAAGCCTGCCGAAAATGCCTGCGCATGGGCGATGGCGGCATCGCCGCGCGCCAGTTTCAGGTCGGGGTTATTCACCACCGCCAGCATCGCCACCTCGGTCATGTCGAGACCGTCGGAGGGATCGAAACGGTGGGCCGCCAGCGCCGGCAGGGGCATGGCGCGGGCGTCGATGGTGAGGTGCATCAGGTCCGGGCTGGCCGCATCGTCCTTCAATGCCGGCGCTTCATACCCGGCACATCCGGACAGCAACAAGAAGGCGGTACAAGCGATCGAACGGATCAACATCGTTCCCTGTTAAAGGCTTGCGCGGAATTTTCCGAAACGCAGGCGGATGGAAGAATAAGGTTCTGGCTGCGCCGGCATGAACTGGGCTAAGGCAACGCGCCATCATAAGGGATCGACCATTAAAGCTTTATTAAGAATGATTAGAAGGAATTTTAATTGATCGCGTCCCCAAGCATTAACTTTAATTAATATATTTCCGCGTCGAAAGAAATCTCGTCTTCAGTACCATTTTCAGGTATTGTTCCTCCGTAAAAAATCGAACAATCCCATGTCCCAGCCCT
>DASYLQ010000567.1:0-1999 GCA_036009485.1 Janthinobacterium sp. | reverse complement strand
TCCCAGGTCTTCAGCACGGAAGCGTTGACCACCGCGTTGTCGAACGAGAGCGAAACTTCCATCACGCCCAGGATGGCGGCGATACCGACCGCCGAGAGCGCGCCCGCCAGGCCGCTATTGCTGTAACCCCACCAGCCGGCCGCGACCAGGCAAGCCAGCGTCACCAGGAATGACACCCTGAAATGTTTCATGCGATCCCCCTCGAATGATGATGTCAAGTAGTGTAGCCAACAACGCCTCTTTTAAAAATGGAAGATAATGGAAGAACTACTGCGGAAAAACAGAAGATGAAAACCACCGGACTAAACTTTCGCCACCTGTATTTTTTCTGGATCGTCGCCAGGGAAGGCGGCGTCACGCGCGCCGCCGAGCGGCTCGGGCTGTCGGTGCAGACCATCAGCACCCAACTGGCGCTGCTGGAACAATCGGTCGGCAAATCGCTGCTGGCGCCGCAGGGCAGGCGCCTGGTGCCGACCGAGGCCGGGCGCTTGGCGATGGGTTACGCGGACCGGATTTTCCTGCTCGGCGAGCAGATGCGGGAAGCGCTGACCGAGACCGACGCCGGGCGCATGCGCCTGACGGTCGGCATCACCGATTCGCTGCCCAAGCTGATCGCCTACCGCTTGCTGGAAGCGACGCGGCGCTTGCCGGTGCCGGTGAAGCTGGTGTGCATGGAAGACGAATTCGAATCGCTGCTGGCCGAGCTGGCGCTGCACAAGCTCGACGTCGTGCTGACCGACCGTCCGGTGCGCGCCGGCGCCAGCCTGCGCGTCTTCAGCCACCTGCTGGGCGAGAGCGCGATGCAACTCTTCGGCGTCGACAAGCTGGCCAGGAAATACCGCAAGAATTTCCCGGCCAGCTTGAACGGCGCGCCGCTGCTGCTGCCGACCCGTAACAACGCGCTGCGCGGCCGCATCGACGAATGGCTGGTGCAAAAGGAGTTGCGGCCCGACGTGGTCGGCGAGTTCGAGGACAACGCCATGCTGAATACTTTCGGCCGCAGCGGCCTGGGCCTGTTCTTCGCGCCGGCGGCGCTGGCGGACGACATCGGCGAACAGTTCGGCGCCGTGCTGGTCGGCGACGCGCCCGAATTGCGCGAACAATTCTTCGCCATCTCGAACCAGCGCAAGATCAAGCACCCCGCCGTCGAGGCGATCCTGTCGGCGATACAGAAAGGGCCGTTCGCGGTGGCGGCGGATTAAAACAGGAACCGCGCTTGCCCCAGCCTTCGCTCAAGCGGAATACGGCAGAAAGCCAAAATTCCGCGACGATGGCCGGCGTCGTTTAAGATGCATGTTTTAACAGCCATCCGCCACGCGCCTCCATGCACAACGTCCTGCTTGTCTTGCTCGCCCTGTTCCTGGTAGCGCTCAACGGCTTTTTCGTCGCCGCCGAATTCGGCATCGTCACGCTGCGCCGCACGCGCATCCGCGCCATCGCCAAGACCTTCGGCTTGCGCGGCCGCATCCTCGGCAAGGTCCATTCCGAACTCGACGCTTATTTGTCCGCCTGCCAGCTCGGTATCACCCTCGCCTCGCTCGGCCTGGGCTGGATCGGCGAACCGGCCTTCGCCGGCTTGCTCGAGCCGGTTTTCTCCGTGCTCGGCGTCACCTCGCCGCAAGTGATCCACGGCGTCGCCGTCGTCATCGCCTTCGTCGTCATCTCCTTCCTGCACATCGTCGTCGGCGAACTGGCGCCGAAATCGCTGGCGATCCGCAACCCGGAAATCATCGGCCTGTGGAGCGCGCTGCCGCTGTACGGTTTTTACTGGAGCATGTATCCGGCCATCTGGCTGCTCAACGCCAGCGCCAACGCGGTGCTGCGCCTGGTCGGCCTGGCCGGCACCGGCGGCCACGATTCGCATTATTCGACCGATGAGCTGAAACTGATCCTGCGCACCAGCCAGCCGGGCGGCAAGTTCACCAGCGACGAAAGAAATATCCTGGCGCAGTCGCTGGAATTCGAACAACTGGCGGTATCCGACCTGATGCGGCCGATT
>DASYLQ010000566.1:0-15600 GCA_036009485.1 Janthinobacterium sp. | reverse complement strand
TCAATGGACGCCCAACGCCCAGCAGTGCCGCATAGAACCACGAGACTCCGGAAACCACTCCAACGAAAATGGCAACCCTACGCTGTTCGAAGGACAGCTTCAGCAGGGATCCTGCGCTCTGCAATGTCGAGAGGACCGTGTAGTGCAAAGCGATGCCGTTGAAGGTCAACAAGGTGACGATGGCTACCTTGGCCTGCAGTTTGGGATTCTGGAAATACGCCAGACCCTGGGTCCATGCATCCAGCGAAACGATCACAATGCCGGTGACCCATAGCGCCGCCAGCGCCAGCGTGACGGTGCGCTGCAGGTTGGGCAGGTGGACCTGCTCAAGATCGGCGGACGGCTCAGTATCGAAAAGCTGCCTGACCATGGCAATGTCACTGGTCAGCACGAGACCAACCGCGACACAGCAGGCTATGAGATGAATATAGAGGACTCCCATTCGTACGAATTCCATTCGTCTTTCCTTTTTGCGCGTTACGCATGATTAGTTGTATTGTCGAAAATTAGGGTGAGCTTCTGCAACAGCATGTCTGCCAAGGGGAAAAAGCGGTCGTTCTGTCGGGGCCTCCATGTGAAAGATTCGGGATACTCTCTGCCGTGGTCATGTTTGAAAGTGCGGCAGGAGGCCGGCGGTACCGTGTGATCCGCGCACTGGGAAATTGCCGTCCTATATGTAATTAGAAGCGGAAATAATGATTAGGTTCAACGATGAAATGTCTTGCTTCGATTTTTTGTTAGGTCATTTCCGCACGTATGACACTGATGTCGATGAAGCAAAGTTGCGATCCGGACTATACGGGTGTGGTTGGTCATGCTTTTTTTGCCGAGTTTCATTGTCAAATCAGGTGCCGGGTTCCGACAAGGCGGAAGTTGAATCATGGCCGGATTCCTTCACGGCCCCGAGATGGAATGCCAGAGATATCAGCGTCAAGGCCAGCAGGACGAAGAGTAATAGCGCTGGGGCAGGGTACGCGCTCAAAATTGCAGCTGCCGCGAGCGGCCCCGCCGCCTTGGCCAGCAGCGACGGCCCTGCCATCGCTCCAGAGATGGCACCGTAATTCTTCCGGCCGAACATGGCCTGGGTATGGTGTCGCGAACGATCGATATGGTGAGAAATAGCAATCATTCCCTTTTGCGCTTATAATCCATCCAATGTGGTATCTCGATATCTCACTTTTTGTACGGGTGCTGGGCGCGGGACACTATCGCCGAAGTTATGGCACTTGGCTATCCTGGTTTGCGCCGGCGAGTTTTTACACGCCGCCGACGCGTCCTCCGTTCTGCGGCGCGCTGTACCGTATGCGGCTTACTCAGCGCGTGCTGTGCGCTGTGCCGACTGCCTCAGCGATCGACGCCACCGAGTCATCGCTTCATGTTATGAAACGCGTCGGCACATAAATTCACTACGTGATTGGCACTTCCTTGATCAGCGATCCATGGTTCTACCTCTTGTGTATTCCGGCGCTCCTGCTGACAACTATCTCAAAAGGCGGTTTCGGCCTTGGACTTGGCGTCATCGCCGTCCCGCTGATGGCGCTCCGCCTGCCGGTGCCCGAGGTGGTGGCCCTTCTTTTGCCAGTCCTCTTCCTGACAGATCTGGTCACCCTCTGGGAGTATCGTGGGCAATGGAGTTGGCCATTGCTGCGCATCGCGATTCCCGCCGCTCTCGTTGGCATAGGATTCGGAGCATTGGCAATCCATCATCTTCCAGAAACATGGTTGCGGCTCGGCATCGGCATCATCTCGATCGACTTTGTCCGCCGTCGCTGGTGGGAGTCTCGTCGTCCTGCGCCGGAGGATCGTGATCTACACCCGGCCGCGGGTCTGTTCTGGGGCGCCACGTCTGGCTTTACAAGCTTTATGGCCAACGCGGGCGAACCGGCGCTGACCGTCTATTTATTGCCGCTTAAACTGACCAATCGCTGTTTCGCCGGCACCGCCGCAGCGTTCTTCACGGTCGTCAACTTGGCGAAATTGATCAGTTTTTCGATGCTTGGCTTGTTCACCCGTACGACATTATTGACCAGCCTCACCCTCATCCCTGTCGCAGTTTTAGGCATCTGCGTCGGTGTTCGGCTCAACCGCCGCCTGAACATAACGCTCTTCTACAAATTTTCCCACGTAATTCTATTCGTGATCGGTACGCGGCTGATCTACACGTCCCTCAAGGTCATCCTATAGTCGAGTCTGCTCCATCGGATGGGATGGTGAGAAAAGGCAATGCGCACGGCGCTCAATGCGCCGCATCGCCCGTTTTGCGCAACCGACGATAAAGGGATGGATTTCGGAAACGCGAACGGGGGACCGATGACGCTTGGCGTACGGCTAAACATTGCGCTCCTGATTGCGGATGGCGGCCAAGACCGATTTAGGTCGATGCCTCGGTATGCAAACTCAAAGCTAAGTACCCAGTCGGAAATTTATGGCCGCATTGACGAAGGATCCCGATTTCGACAAGGTGCAAGCCTTTATCAACCGACTCGGCAGCATGAGCTGGTGAAGGGATATTCGGCCAACTGTGTTGCTGTGCCGCGGTGCATCTGAAACAGACGGGAGTATTGACCAGCAGTCCACTGGTCGTCCTGGTACCGGCAGCGCTTAAGATTCAGCTACAAAAATTGACGGCCCGCAAGACGCGGGCCGCATGTGAAGCTAGAGGTTGTTCCGAACTTAATTATGACGAAACAACAGCCGGATCGCTCAGGCGAAGTTCTTGGCGACGAAGTCCCAGTTCACCAGCGTCCAGAAGGTCTCGACATACTTTGGACGGGCATTGCGGTAGTCGATGTAGTAGGCGTGTTCCCAGACGTCGCAGGTGAGCAGTGGCTTGTCGGTGCCGGTCAGCGGCGAGCCGGCGTTCGAGGTGTTGGCGATGTCGACCGTACCATCGGCCTTTTTCACCAGCCAGGTCCAGCCGGAACCGAAGTTGCCGACGCAAGACTTGCTGAATTCTTCCTTGAACTTGTCGAAAGAACCCCATTTCGCGGTGATCGCGTCAGCCACGGCGCCGCTAGGCGCGCCGCCGCCGGCCGGCTTCATGCAGTTCCAGTAGAAAGTGTGGTTCCATACCTGGGCCGCATTGTTGAACACGCCGCCGGAGGATTTCTTGATGATCTCTTCCAGGGAAAGGCTGTCGAATTCGGTGCCCTTGATCAAGTTGTTCAAATTGGTCACATACGCTTGATGATGCTTACCGTAGTGATATTCCAGGGTTTCTTTCGAAATGGCGGGCGCCAGGGCGTCGATTGCGTACGGCAGAGGTGGCAGAGTGTGTTCCATGTGATGTCCCTTCTTGGTTGATGTTAGCAATGGGTGAGGCGATTATTTTTACGAAAACGAGCGTCATTGTAAATCGGATGCGGCGAGGTTGCATATTTGCTTTGCAGGCTCGCTCATGCGGCCAGCATGCGCGCCAGTTCGCCGCTGTCGATCAGGCGTTGCAGGTCGCTGGAGCCGCCCACCAGCACGCCGTGCACGAAGACCATGGGAAAAGTCGGCCAGCCGCTCCACATCTTCAGCGCGGTGCGCCGGTGCCATTGGCTCAGGTAACTGCCATAGCCGAGGTAGGCATGGCCGATGCCGGCCTTGGCCAGCGCCTTGCGCGCCTTGCGCGGAAACGGATTCAGGGCCATGCCGACCACCACCACCGGGTTGGCGGCGATGGCCGCCTGTACTTCGCCGACGATGTCGGCGTGCTTGCCGGCGATGACGGCGCGGACGGCCGGGTGGATCTGCGTTTCGTCGAGTATGCTGCGGCCCATGGTTTTTCCCTTTGTTGTGATGGTAGCGGAAGTGTAATGGCAAACGGGCGACCGATGCCGGCCGGCGCGGTGACTTCGGGCTTTTTATCGCGGGCGCGATTGCGCCGGCGTCCATGCGGCCTCAGTTGCAGCGTGGCAGCGGCCTGGTCCCTTGCTATATGATGGCACTTCGCCATGGCGCCTGCCCGGCCTGTTTTCCACTTGAATACACGGAGTTCCCATTGATGAACGAGACCCAGCGCGACATGATCGGTACCGTCTTTTCCCTCGTGGTGATCGGCATCGCCGCCTTTATCATGCAGCGTTTTTTCTTGCCGCTGGTCTGGGCCGGCATCCTGTGCATCGCCACCTTTCCGCTGTACCGTCGCGTGCTGGCGCGCACCGGCGGCCGCACCATCGCCGCGGCCGTGCTGATGACCGCGCTGATGGCCTGCGTCTTTCTGGCGCCGGCGCTGCTGGCGCTGCGCCAGGCCATCGAGGAGGCGCCAGCCATCGCCACCTTCATCGCCGGCGCCAACAATGACGGCCTGGCGCCGCCGCCGGTGCTGGAGCGCATTCCGCTGGTCGGCTCCTATGTCAACCATTGGTGGGGGGAAACGCTGGCCCAGCCGCATGGCCTGACCCATTTGTTTTCCGAAGGTTCGGTGAGCCGCATGATTTCATCCAGCGCCGTCTTGAAAAGCCTGGGCACGCAAGTATTCCACCGCATGGTCGATTTCGGCTTCGCCTTCCTGTGCCTGTTTTTCTTTTACATGGACGGCCTGGTGCTGAACCGGCAGATCGTGGAAATCGGCAGCCGCTGGTTCGGCGTCGAACGTTGGGGCAACTATTATCAAAAGATCCCGACGGCGGTGCGCGCCACGGTCAACGGCCTGGTGCTGGTCGGCCTGGGCGAAGGCTTGCTGATCGGCATAGGCTACGCCGTCGTCGGTCTGTCCAGGCCTATCATCTGGGGCGCCGTCACCGGCGTGCTGGCCATCGTGCCCTTCGGCGCTCCGCTGGTCTACCTGTGCGCGGCCGGCTTGCTGGCGGCCGACGGCAATACGGTGGCGGCGCTCGGCGTCGCCGCCTGGGGCACGGCCGTGCTGTTCGTCGCCGATCACATGGTGCGGCCCACCATCATCGGCAACGCCACCCGGCTACCGTTCCTGGCGGTATTGTTCGGCATCCTGGGCGGGGTCGAGACGCTGGGACTGGTCGGCTTGTTCATCGGCCCGGTGGTGATGGTGCTGATGGTGACGCTGTGGCGCGAAGCGGGTTCGCGCCATGCGGCGCAAGCGGACGCAGGCGACAGCGTCTGACCCGCTTCCGCGCTGTCCCTGGTCTGGCCGTCATTCCTGTCATCCGCGCTTCCATGCGGCCAGGGCCTGCGCCACCGCGGCGATCACCGGTTCCCAGCCGCCGCCGGACGGCTGGCGGAACAGGCGCATGTGCGGATACCAGGGCGTGTCGCCGCGTCCGCTCAGCCAGCGCCAGTCGCTGCGGTAGTCCGGCAGCAGGGTCCAGCATTCTTTCCCCAGCGCGCCCGCAAGGTGCGCCACCGCCGTGTCGACGCTGATCACCAGGTCCATATTCGCCACCAGGGCCGCCGTATCGGCGAAGTCTTGCAGGCCGGCGCCCAGCGGCAGCAGCGTCAGGCCGGGCGGCGGGGAGTGCGCCTCGTCTTCGCCCGGCCCCTTTTGCAGGCTGACGAAGTGCAGGCCGCCGCTGGCCGCCGGCGCGGCCAGCGGCGCCAGCAAGGCCAGCGCGGGAAGCGAGCGGTCGGCGTCGTTTTCAAACTTGGCATTGCCCTTCCACGACAAGCCGACGCGCCGGCCGGACGGCGGCAGCAGCGCCGCCCACTTCGCCGCCAGCGCGGCGTCGGCGGCAAGATAGGGTATCGGCGCCGGCACGCTGTCCAGGCGGGTGCCGAAATAGTAGGGAAGGCTCATAACCGGGGTCCAGAAATCCCAGGCGTTGACGGGAATTTCCCTGTTCACTGCGAGTACTTCGTCGACGCCGGACACGCTGCGCATCAGGGACGCCACCAGCGGATGCGCGATCAGGGTGACGCGCTCCGCCCCCCTTTCCTTCAAAAGCGCGGCATAGCGGCTGAACTGGATCAGGTCGCCGTAGCCGCCTTCAAAGCCGATGACGATGGTCTTCCCGGTCAAGGCCTCGCCGCGCCAGCGCGGGCAAGTGAAATGGGCTTCGAGGTGGCGGTAATGGTCGCGCGCTTCGAAGTGGCGCCAGCCTTCTTCCAGGCGGCCCTGGCGCAGCAGCAGGTAGCTCAGGTTGAAGCGCGCGCGCGCGAAGTCCGGGTCGCGCTGCAGCGCCTGGGCGTAACAGCGTTCGCCTTCCTCTTCGCGCTGCATGCAGGCCAGCGCGGCGCCCAGCAAGGACCAGGCGTTGGGCGAATCCGGCTCCAGCAGCAGGGCCTTGCGATAGTTGGCCTCGGCCTCGGCCAGGCGCTTGCGCTTGAGCAGCAGGCTGCCCAGGTTCAGGTAGATGCCGGCGTTCCACGGCAGCAGCTCGAGGGCGCGGCGGTAGTAGGTTTCCGCTTCGTCCGCCGCGCCGGCGCGTTCGCGCAGCAGGGCCAGATTGGTCAGCGCTTCGCCGAAATTCGGCACCAGATGCAGGGCCAGCCGGAAGTAATCCTCGGCGCCCTTGTCGTCGTTGGCGTCCATGCGCCGGTTGCCGTCGTAGAAAAGCGCCTCGGCCTGGGCGATAAAGTTATTCATGGGCGTAGGCGCGTATCCGGGCGGCTTATTCCAGCGCGGGCTGGACGCTGGCGACGCCGATGCGGGCGCTGCCTTCGGCCAGGCGCACGTCCAGCGTCTGGCGCGCCCGCAACTGCGCCGGCGAGCGCAGGATCGCGCCCTGGCCGTCGCTCAGGATGGCGTAGCCGCGCTCCAGCGTGCGCTGCGGGTTGAGCAGTTCCAGCTGGGCCGCCAGGGCGTCCAGCGCGTCGCGCCGCTGCAGCAGGCGGTTGCGCGTGGCGACGCCGCCGCTGCGCTGCAATCCCGCCAGGTTGGCGCGCAACTGCGTGACGTCGGGCCGGTAGCCGGACCAGCGCGAGCGCAGTTTGTCGAGCGTGAAATGGGCCTGGTTCAGCGGCGCCCGGGTGGCATGCGTCAGCGCCGTCGACAGGGCCAGCAGCTTCAGGCGCTGGTGGCCGATCTGCGCCGCGGGGCTGAGCAGGCGGCGGTTGAGATGGTCCAGCGTTTGCGCGGCTTCGTCCGCACGGCGGCGCATGGCGCGGCGCAGGTCGGCGGCGTCGGCGCGCAGGGAAGCCAGCCAGTCGGCGCGCGGCGTCGCCGCCAGTTCGGCGGCGGCGGTCGGCGTCGCGGCGCGCAGGTCGGCGGCGAAATCGGCGATGGTGAAATCCGTTTCGTGGCCGATGCCGGCGATCACCGGCATGCCGCACTCGGCGATCGCATGCGCCACGTCTTCATCGTTGAAGGACCACAGGTCTTCGATGCTGCCGCCGCCGCGGCACAGCAGCAGGACCTCGCATTCGGCGCGGCGCGAGGCGGTGCGGATGGCGGCGGCGATCTTTTCCGCCGCCAGCTGTCCCTGCACCGGCGCCGGATACAGGATGACGTGCACGTGCGGCGCGCGCCGCCGCAGCGCCGTCAGGACATCGCGCAGGGCCGCCGCCTGCGGGCTGGTGACGATGCCGATGGTCTTGGCGAACATCGGCGGCGGCCGCTTGCGTTGCGGGTCGAACAAACCCTGGGCGCCGAGTTTTTCCTTCAGGCGCAGGAAGGCTTCGTAGAGCACGCCGACGCCGGCGCGGCGGATCGCTTCGACATTGATCTGGTAATCGCCGCGGGCGCCGTACAGCGTGACCAGGGCGCGTACCTCGACCTTGTCGCCTTCGCGCGGCGTGAAGCCGGCGAACTGGGAGCGGCCGCGGAACATCACGGCGCGCACCTGGGCGGCGTCATCCTTCAGCGTGAAATACCAGTGGCCGGAACCGGCGCGGGTGAAGTTGGAAATTTCGCCGGCGATCCAGGTCAGCGGAAAGGAGCGCTCCAGCAGGCGCGCGACGGCCTGGTTCAGGGCGGTCACGCTGAGCACCGGTGGCGGCGCGTAGCCGCTGTCAGTCGAAGGGCTGGTATTCATCGGGTCTAAACAAAAAGTGTCCACAAATTTTCGGCGAGGTCATGCTTATGTCATGTTTCAACAAAAACGACAAGTGTTATTTGTAAGTGCATGATTTTAAAGGTTAAATGCGATTGCCTCATTTCCTGGCAACAGGAAAAAACCCTTATGTATCAAGCACATCGCTCATCCCCGCGACAGTTACGCACAAAGTTATCCACAGATTGTGTGTGGAATTCTTCAGCCGCATGCCGGTCCGGCCGCGGCGCTGATCCGCGGGTGCTCGATTCCCTTTTCCGGTCCGGACCGCATAGCAGATGTTTTCCTGCTGTTTTTTTTCGCAGGAGGAAAAAAACCTTATGAATCAAAGGCGTTGAGCACTATCAATTTGATTGCTAACAATCTTATCCACAGAACTTGTGCAGAACCAGCTTAACAATGCTACCGCTTTACCGTTTTGCAGGCCGTTTTTTTCTGCCATATTTTTATGCAGGGAAAAAACTCCTTTTAGAATCAAGGGCTTTGCTGGTTTCCGGATAGCTTGCTCACACTCTTATCCACAAAAGGTGTGCAGAACCCGTTGATGCGCATGGACGTAGCGGCGGATAAGCTGATTTCCTTGCCTCTTGAATAAGTTATTCCGGGCTTGATCGTGAAAGCCGGCTGTCTGCCACATATTTACGCGCATCAATAAAATCCTTATAAATCAAGGGACTTGCCTGGCGCCACCGCCTTTGCTAACAATCTTATCCACAAAAGATGTGCAAAACCGCCGTGCCAGCCATGCCGGAGCTGCGGCGGCGGCTTTTTCAGCCTTTCGCAGGATTGCCGTTTTTTTGCGCATGGGCAAAAAAACCTTATAAATCAAGGCTATTTCTTACTACTAAATTGATTGCTAACAATCTTATCCACAGAAGATGTGCAGAACCGTCGCCACGCATGGGCGGGCGCCCATCGCCACTTGCCGAGCGCGGCGCAACGGGTTACATTGCGCCATTCGCCGTCCGCCGTCCACGGCGGCCGCGCCTGTGCGTACAATAGGCGGCTTTTACGCGGACTGTGCGCACGGCAATTGTTCTGCCGACCAAATCATCCGACTGTTATTTCGGTTTATCTTCCATACACAGGAGTTCGTTTTGCTCGCTATTTTTCAAGCTGCTGGCTGGCCTATCTGGCTGTTGCTGATCGCGTCGATCGTCGCGACCGCATTGATTATCGAACGCTTGCTGTATCTGCGCCGCAGCAAGATCTTGCCGCGCAAGCTGCTCGATGAAGTCGTCCAGGTTTATCGCAACGGCAACATCAGCGCCGATACCATCGACAAGCTGGAACAAAACTCGCCGCTCGGCGTCGTCCTTGCCGCGGCGCTGCGCAACGTCGATGCGCCGCGCGAAGTGATGAAGGAATCGATCGAGGAAGCCGGCAGCGGCGTGGCGCACGTGCTGGAGCGCTTCCAGACCACGCTGGGCACGATCGCCGAACTGGCGACCTTGATGGGCCTGTTCGGCACGGTGGTCGGCATGATCGAGATCTTCGGCGCCCAGAGCGGCACCGGTTCGAATCCGGCCCAGCTGGCCCACGGCATTTCGGTCGCCCTGTATAACACCGGTTTCGGTATCGTCATCGCCATGCCGACGCTGGTCTTTTATCGCCATTTCCGCGCCCTGACCGACAGTTTCGTCATCGAGATGGAGCAGCAGGCCGTCAAGTTCGTCGACATCGTCCACCGCGTGCGCAAATGAATTTTCGTAAAGGCCGGGGGCGCGAAGACCTCAAAATCAACCTGATCCCGTTCATCGACGTGCTGCTGGTGATCCTGATCTTCATGATGGTCACGACCACTTACAGCAAGTTCACCGAACTGCAGATCACCTTGCCGACCGCCGACGCGGCCAAGGCGAGCGAGCGGCCGAGCGACCTCAACGTGACCGTCGACGCCAAGGGCAATTACACCGTCAACAATGTGCCGGTGTCGTTCCGCGACGTCGCCGGCCTGGCCGAAGCCTTGCAGAATGCCGCCAAGGCCGCCAACAATGGCCAGGTTCCGGCGCAGACGCCGGTGGTGGTCGTCAACGCCGACCAGTTCGCGATGCACCAGATGGTCATTAACGTGATGGAAGCGGCGCGCCTGGCCGGCTACGAAAAACTGACTTTCTCGGCCCAGACCGGCGCCAGCAAATAAGCGCGCCGGCACCTGAGCTTCCTGGCGCGACTAGATGGCGGCGCGCCGTTTTCCCCGCGCCTTTTTACCTCACAATGCCGACTTCCCGCCCGCCCGATTCTCCCGCTGCATCCCGGCCATCCTGGCTGGAAACGACGCTGACCCGCAGTTGGTTGCGGCGCGGCGCGCTGGCTTGCGCGCTGTGGCCGTTGTCGCTATTGTTCGGCGCGCTGACCGGATTGCGCCAGCGTTTATATGCGAGCGGCGTGCTGGCATCGGAACGCTTGCCGGTGCCGGTGGTCGTGGTCGGGAATATTTTCATCGGCGGCACCGGCAAGACGCCGCTGACGATCTGGCTGGTGCAGGCCTTGCGCCAGGCCGGTTTTACGCCGGGGGTGATTTCGCGCGGGCATGGCAGCAAGGACAGGCTGCCGCGCGCCGTCACGCCGGCGTCGACGCCGCAGCAGGTCGGCGACGAACCGCTGCTGATCGCCCGGCGCGGCGCCTGTCCGGTGATGGTGGGGCGCGATCGCGCCGCCGCCGGACTGGCCTTGCTGGCGGCGCATCCCGAGGTGGATATCTTGCTCAGCGACGACGGCTTGCAGCATTACCGCCTTCGGCGCGATATCGAGATCGTGCTGTTCGACGGCCGCGGCGCCGGCAACGGCTGGCTGCTGCCGGCCGG
Organism: Janthinobacterium sp.; assembly: GCA_036009485.1. GTDB lineage: Bacteria > Pseudomonadota > Gammaproteobacteria > Burkholderiales > Burkholderiaceae_D > Janthinobacterium. The sequence goes on along the minus strand of DASYLQ010000566.1, from coordinate 4,904 downwards.
CCCGCTGCGCGAAGCGGCCCGGCGGCGGCGCGATTTCACGGTGGTGAATGCGGCGGAGCTGTCGGCGCAATTGCTGGCCTCGGTGTCGGTGCCGGGCGGGCGGCCCATGCAGATGCTGCTGGGCGGCGACTTCGCCGAACGCCTCGCCAACCGCGGCGAACGCCTGCCGTTGGCGGCCTTCGCGGCTGGCGGCCAGCGCCTCGCCGCAGCCGCCGGCATCGGCAATCCCGGGCGCTTTTTCGGCATGCTGGCGGCGGCCGGCCTGCGCTTTTCCGCCTTGCCGCTGCCCGATCATCACGATTTCCTCGACCGGCCGTTTGACGGACTGGACGCGGATGTCATCTTGATCACCGAGAAGGATGCAGTAAAATGTGCGCAAATTGAATATCTCAAAGACGACCCGAGACTGTGGGTCGTTCCGGTGACGGCGCGTATCGATGCGGCGCTGGCCCAACAAATTGTGGAGAAATGTCGTGGACGCTCGACTGCTTGATATCCTGGTCTGCCCTGTATGCAAGGGCCCGCTTGAACACGACAAGAAGGCGCAGGAATTGATCTGCCGCGCCGACCGGTTCGCTTATCCGATTCGCGACGGCATCCCCATCATGTGGGCCGACCAAGCCCGCACGCTGCAAGACGCGGTCGAATAAGGCCGCTGTCCGATGTCCTTCATCGTCATTATTCCGGCGCGCCTGGCCTCGACGCGGCTGCCGAACAAGCCCTTGGCCGACCTCGGCGGCAAGCCCATGGTGGTGCGCGTGGCCGAGCGCGCGGCCGAGTCCGGCGCTGCGCGCATCATCGTCGCCACCGACCACGCCGACATCCGCGCCGCCTGCGAGCGGCACGGCATCGAAGTCTGCATGACGCGTTCCGAGCATCCGTCCGGCACCGACCGCATCGCCGAAGTGGCGCGCACGCTGAACCTGGCCGACGATGCCGTGATCGTCAACCTGCAGGGCGACGAACCTTTGATCGACCCCGCCTTGCTGGACGCCACCGCGGCGCTGATCGTCGCCGGCGTGCCGATGGCGACCTGCGCCCATCCCTTGCACGACGTCGCCGATGCCTTCAATCCGAACGTGGTGAAGGTGGTGCTGGACAAGGCTGGGCGGGCGCTGTATTTTTCGCGCGCCACCATCCCCTGGCACCGGGATGGCTTCGCCGCCTCGAAAGCGGCGCTGCCGCCGAATTACCTGCCGCTGCGGCATATCGGCTTGTACGCCTACAGCAATGCCTTCCTGCAAGCCTATCCCGGCCTGTCGCTGTCGCCGCTGGAAACAATCGAAGCGCTGGAGCAATTGCGCGTGTTATGGCACGGTTATCCTATCGCCGTGCACCAGACCGACTCGGCACCGGCCGCCGGCGTCGATACGCCGGAAGACCTGGCTCGCGTGCGGCTCTTCTACGCCAATTCTCTCTGATTTCTGATGCAGCGCAGCATAAGTGCCGGTTTTTAAACGAAAAACCGCTTAAAAGATGCGTTAAGTCAATGACATTGCGTCCAATCGCCCCCAAAGTGGCGTCTGGCCGAACTTTTGTGGTAAGTTTCGTAGCGAAGATAGTCAGATCGGCATCGCCTCTACTTGCACTCATACTGTTTATACTCATAACAATACATTAAATCTGTTTTAGGAATTTCTTCATGCGTCTTATTCTTTTGGGAGCGCCCGGCGCCGGCAAGGGCACTCAAGCTAATTTCATCAAAGAAAAATATAACATCCCGCAAATTTCCACTGGCGACATGCTGCGCGCTGCAATCAAGGCGGGCACCGAGTTGGGCGTTGCGGCCAAAAAAGTGATGGATGCGGGCGGCCTGGTGTCGGACGACATCATGATCGGCCTGGTCAAGGACCGGCTGAAGCAACAGGATTGCGCTCAGGGTTATCTGTTCGACGGCTTTCCGCGCACCATAGCCCAGGCCGATGCAATGAAAGACGCCGGCATCAATGTCGATTACGTGCTGGAAATCGCCGTACCCGACGAATCCATCATCGAACGCATGGACGGCCGCCGCAGCCACCCGGGTTCCGGCCGCGTGTACCACGTCAAGTTCAACCCGCCCAAGGTCGACAATGTCGACGACATCACCGGCGAACCGCTGATCCAGCGCGACGACGACAAGGCCGAGACCGTTAAAAAACGCCTGGACGTGTATCACAACCAGACCGAAGTGCTGCTCGGCTACTACAACGACTGGGCCAAGTCCGGTCTGCCCGGCGCACCGAAATACCGGCGCATCACCGGCATCGGTCCGGTCGAACAGATCCGCGACAGCGCCTTCGCCGCACTCGCAGAATAAACAGCTTAGAGCGGACCCGGCGTCCGCTTTTTTGCGTCCGGCCTGGACGCATGCGTCCCTTTTTTTGGATGCCAAACCCGCCGCAGAGCGGGAAATGGAACAAGTTTTGCAGTACGGTCGGTCGGCCGATTGCCGCTTGGAGCTGGATGCGCGGTAATTTTCCTGGTGTCGTGATGTGTTACTTACATAAAAAAAGAGGGGACAAATGGAAACAAGCCTGTTGTTTGCGGTGGGCTGCGGCATTCTCGCCGTGGCGTATGGACTATGGTCGCGCGCCTGGATCTTGCGCCAGGATGCCGGCAACACCAGGATGCAGGAAATCGCCCTGGCGATCCAGGAAGGGGCGGCCGCCTACCTGGCCCGCCAGTACCGCACCATCGCCATCGTCGGCGTGGTTCTCCTGATAATCATCTACGTCTTGCTGGGCATGCAGACCGCCCTGGGCTTCCTGATCGGCTCGGTACTTTCCGGCGCCTGCGGTTTCATCGGCATGAATGTATCGGTGCGCGCCAACGTGCGCACGGCGCAGGCGGCCACGCTGGGCATGAACCAGGCGCTGAACGTCGCCTTCAGGGGCGGCGCCATCACCGGCATGCTGGTGGTCGGCCTCGGCCTGCTCGGCGTGACCCTGTTTTACTGGCTGCTGGCCGGCGCCGGCCGGGGCGGCAGCGCCCACGATATCATCAAGCCCTTGATCGGCCTGGCCTTCGGCGCCTCGCTGATTTCCATCTTCGCCCGCCTGGGCGGCGGCATTTTCACCAAGGGCGCCGACGTCGGCGCCGACCTGGTCGGCAAAGTCGAGGCCGGCATTCCGGAAGACGATCCGCGCAACCCGGCCGTGATTGCCGACAACGTCGGCGATAACGTCGGCGATTGTGCCGGCATGGCCGCCGATCTGTTTGAAACCTATGTCGTGACCCTGATCGCCACCATGCTGCTGGGTGCCCTGCTGTTCGTCGGTGCCGGCACCGCCGCGATCGTTTATCCGCTGCTGCTGGGCGCGGTATCCATCATCGCCTCCATCATCGGCTGTTCGATGGTCAAGGCGAAACCCGGCAAGAAAATCATGTCGGCGCTGTACACCGGACTGTGGTGGGCGGCCGGCTTGTCGCTGCTGGGTTTTGCCGCCGTCACGTGGATGCTCTGGACCGATGAGCTGATGCGCTGGAAGATGATGGGTTCGGCCGTGGTCGGCATCGTCTTGACCGGGCTGATGGTCTACATCACCGAGTACTACACGGGCACCGACTTCAAGCCGGTGCGCCACATCGCCCAGGCTTCCACCACCGGCCACGGCACCAATATCATCGCCGGCCTGGGCGTATCGATGAAGTCGACCGCCTACCCGGTGCTAGCGGTGTGCGTGGCGATCCTCGTGTCTTACCGCTTGGCCGGCTTGTACGGCATCGCCATCGCCGCCACGTCGATGTTGTCGATGGCCGGCATCATCGTCGCGCTGGACGCCTACGGCCCCGTCACCGACAATGCCGGCGGCATCGCCGAAATGGCCGGCTTGCCGGATTCGGTGCGGGCCATCACCGATCCGCTCGATGCGGTGGGCAATACCACCAAGGCCGTCACCAAAGGGTATGCGATCGGTTCGGCCGGGCTGGCGGCGCTGGTGCTGTTCGCCGACTATACCCACGCGCTGGAATCGGTGGGCCAGCACATCACCTTCGACCTGTCGAGCCCGATGGTGATCGTCGGCCTCTTCATCGGCGGCTTGATTCCCTACCTGTTCGGGGCGATGGCGATGGTGGCGGTCGGGCGCGCCGCCGGCGCCGTGGTGGTCGAGGTGCGGCGCCAGTTCCGCGAGATCAAGGGCATCATGGACGGCAGCGCCAAGCCCGAGTACGACAAGGCGGTCGACATGCTGACCGCCTCGGCCATCCGCGAAATGATCCTGCCTTCGCTATTGCCGGTGGTGGTGCCGATCCTGGTCGGCATGCTGCTGGGACCGGCCGCGCTGGGCGGCTTGCTGATGGGGACCATCGTCACCGGCCTGTTCGTCGCGATCTCGATGACGACGGGCGGCGGCGCCTGGGACAATGCCAAAAAATACATCGAGGACGGCAATTTCGGCGGCAAAGGTTCGGACGCGCACAAGGCCGCGGTCACCGGCGACACCGTCGGCGATCCCTACAAGGACACGGCCGGGCCGGCGGTGAATCCCTTGATCAAGATTATCAATATCGTGGCGCTGCTGCTGGTGCCCCTGTTGCCGGCCAGCGGGTGGCTGACGGTGGCGGCGCCGGTCCCGGTTCCGGTGGCGCTGCATGCGCAGGCTGTTGCTGCGATCCCGGCCGCGGCGGCGGTGACGAAATAACGGTGTGCGCCGGCTGCTTGCTTCAAATCATATAGTGAGGAATTGTTACAGAAGCTTCCGCTTTGCGTAGACTCTGCTAAAAATAAACGTAGGAGATTACGTTTGTAGATGGAGAGATGTCATGAATGACAGGGTTATATTGCAAGCAGGGGAGAACCGGCCGGGCAAGGCCAGGAAATTGCTGAAACCAGCGATGGCGCTGGCATTTTTGCTGGGCGCGATCGCTTGCGGCAGCGCTTGGGCCGATCCGCACGGCGGCGGCCGTTTCCACGGTGGCGG
>DASYLQ010000565.1:0-5079 GCA_036009485.1 Janthinobacterium sp. | reverse complement strand
CGTTACTGTGTCCGCCGATCGCCAGCTTGGCAGGCGAGGTCACCTTGTTGGCGATCAGCCATTCGGCCGCGCCGATGAAGTCGTCGAAGACATTCTGTTTGTGCGCCTTGGTGCCCGCCTCATGCCAGGCTTCGCCGTATTCGCCGCCGCCGCGCAGGTTGGCCATTACATACACGCCGCCCATTTCCAGCCACTCCAGGTTGGCCACTGAAAAGGCCGGCGTCAGCGAAATGTCGAAACCGCCGTAGCCATACAAATAAGTCGGGTTGGCGCCGTTCAGCTTCAGGCCCTTTTTCGCGACGATGAACATCGGCACCCTGGTGCCGTCGCGGCTGGTAAAGAACTGCTGGCGGGTTTCATAGGCGTTCGGATCGAAATCGACCTTGGGCTGGCGGTACACGCTGCTCTTCCCGGTCTTCATGTCGTAGCGGTAGATCGCGGTCGGCGTGGTGAAGCTGGTGTAAGAATAAAAGGTCTCGGTATCGCCCTGCTTGCCGTCGAAGCCGGCGGCGGAACCGATGCCGGGCAGGTCGACCGTGCGCACCGTCTTGCCGGCCAGGTCGACGATCTTCACCTCGCTCCTGGCGTCGCTCAGGTAGTTCAGCACCAACTGGTGGTTGACCATGCTGGCGTCGACCAGGGTCTGCGGCGCCTGGGCGACGATTTCCTTCCAGTGCGCCGCGTCCGGCCGGCGCGTGTCGATGGCGACGATGCGCGAACGCTCGGCATGGTTGTCGGTATTGAAGTAAAACACCGGTCCCTCATTGTCGATGAAGACGTAGGATGCGTCGAAATCCTCCAGCAGGGCCGCGACCTTGCCATCCTTTTGCCGCAAGTCCTTGAAGAAGACGCGGTTCTTGTGCGCCGTGCCCTGGGTGGCGGTGATGACCAGGTAATGGCCGTCGTCGCTGACATGGCCGCCGAAGCCCCATTCCTTCTGGTCGGGCCGGTCGTAGACCAGGATATCGGCGCTTTGCGGCGTGCCGACCCGGTGGAAGTACAGCTTCTGGTAGTAGTTCACGTCGGCCATCTTGGTGGCTTCCTTCGGCTCGGCGTAGCGGCTGTAAAAGAAGCCCTTGCTGTCGCGCGTCCAGGAAGCGCTGGAGAATTTCACCCATTTCAAGCCTTCGGCCAGGTCCTTGCCGCTGTCGATGTCGCGCACCTTCCATTCATTCCAGTCGGAGCCGGAAGCGGCCATACCGTAGGCCAGGTATTTGCCATCCGGGCTGACCGCCATGCCGGACAAGGCCACCGTGCCGTCGGCCGCCAGCGTGTTCGGGTCGAGCAGCAGGCGCGGCGCGTCGTTCAGTTGGTTCAGCGTGTACAGCACGGCCTGGTTTTGCAAGCCGTCGTTGCGGCTGTAGAAATAGCGCCCGCCTTCCTTGAACGGCACGCTGAAACGCTCGTAGTTCCACAGCCTGGTCAGACGCTGCTTGATCGCTTCGCGGCCGGCGATCTGGCCCAGGTAGCTTTGCGTCAGCCTGTTCTGCGCCTCGACCCAGTCGTGCGTCTCGGCGCTGTTGGTATCTTCCAGCCAGCGGTAGGGATCGGCGATGACGGTGCCGTGGTAATTGTCGGTCTGGCCCCGCTTTTTGGCGGCCGGGTAAGACAGCGGACTGGCGTTCGCCGCGGCACTGGGCCGACAGTTTTGCGCCAGCGCCTGGGTTCCGGCCGAAGCGGCTGCGGCCATCAGGGCGGATAAAAACGCGCTGCGCAAGGGCGAATATAAGCGCGAAGGAAAAGGAGAAAAGATGGGCATGGATCTTCCGTATGATCGATAGCAGGGCGGCGCCGGCATCGCTGGAGCCAGCCCAGGATCATAGCGCGAATGATATGTTGCCAGGAAAATGATGCGCTGCTTCGGCGCATCGTTTCGTCAGCATGCCGCAAACGCGGAGGCTGGCCGGGCGCCGACAGGCTGGGCGGAAAAATCAGTGGTTCAGTGCGCGGTGGCTGAGGCGCCATTGCCGCGTCAAGTCCAGCGCCGAACCGATTTCGGCCGGCGTCATCTTGCGAGCGATGACGTTCTTGTTGCTCGACGCCGTTTCATCGCCGCCGTCGGCCGCCAGCGAAATCCACATATACGAACGGACCGCGTCCTTGTCGACGCCGCGGCCGCTGTTGTACATCCCGCCCAGGTTGTACTGGGCCAGCGCATGGCCCTGTTCGGCCGCCTTGCGGTACCAGCGCACCGCCTGGATGTCGTCCTGCGGCACGCCCTGGCCGTTGGCGTACATGACGCCAAGGTTGTTTTGCGCGCTGGCGTCACCCTGCTCGGCGGCCAGGCGGTACCAGTGCAGCGCGCGCTCGTCGTCCTGCGGCACGCCGTGGCCGTTGGCATAGATCACGCCAAGGTTGAACTGGGCGTTCGGCGCGCCCTGCTCGGCGGCGCGGCGGTACCACAGCAGCGCCCGCGGCAAATCGCGGGCCACGCCGCGGCCGTTGGCATACATGCCGCCCAGATTGTATTGCGCCAGCATGTGGCCGCGTTCCGCCGCCCGGCTGTACCAGGCGAAGGCCTTGTGCTCATCCCTGTCGACGCCCTGCCCCCTGGCCAGCATGATGCCCAGGTTGAACTGGGCGTCGATGTCGTTCTGTTCGGCCGCGCGCGACAACCAGGCGTAGGCGCGCAACTGGTCGCGCGCCACGCCCAGCCCTTCGGCATAGGCGACGCCGACCTGGCGCTGGGCCACCGCATCGCCCTGGGCCGCGGCCTGGCGGAACCAGGCCAGCGCCTGGACGTCGCTTTGCACCACGCCTTGGCCGCGCTTGTAGACCAGGCCGAGGTTGAGCTGGGCCGAGGCATCGCCCTGCAACGCGGCCTTGCGGAACCAGGCCAGCGCCAGCGCATGGTTTTTCTGCGCCCCGCGGCCTTGGGCATAGGCCTCGCCCAGCAGCGACTGGGCGCTGGCCACGCCCTGTTGCGAGGCGCGGTAAAACCAGGCCAGCGCCAGTTCGTCGCTTTGCGCCACGCCGCGCCCGCGCTTGTACATCTGTCCCAGGTTTTGCTGCGCCGAAGCGTCGCCCTGGGCTGCGGCGCGGCGGAACCAGGACACCGCCTCGGTGTCGTCCTGGGCCACGCCGCGGCCGTTGTAAAACATCGCGCCGAGGTGGTTCTGGGCAAAGGCCAGGCCCTGCAGCGCGGCCAGGCGCATCCAGACAAAGGCGCGCTCGTCGTCGCGCGGAATGCCTTCGCCTTTTTTGTACATCAGGCCGAGATTGAATTGGGCGTAGGCGTCGCCCCGTTCCGCCGCCTCGCGGAACCAGATATAGGTCTGGTAGCTTTCCCTGGCGGTGTGACGATGGTTCATGGGCATCCCCGGCACTGATTAAATCGGAATCGAACAAGACAATCGCTGGATGAACTGCATTCTATTTGCGCGGCGCAACGGGGAAGACGCGGGACAGGCACGGGGCGCGAGAACATGTTGTCTGAATTGTAAAACCCGGGTCCTCGAGGGGCTTGATCGGTCTCAAGAATCATGTCAAAATGGCATCAATTTGATGAGTTCGCTTATGCGAAGACGGTAAAAAACCCGCAGCGATCGCTCGCATGCGGGTTGGCTTGGTATGGCATATTCAGGCAGCGGATTCACCTTCCGGGCCGGCCTTGCGCGGCATCCGCCAGCGCCTGTTTTTGCAGGAAGGACGGCACCTTGGCCGCGCTCAGGCGGTTCACCGAAGCCAACAGGCGCGGGCCGACCGCGGCGATGCCGTAGGCGCTGCCCAGGTGCCGGCCGATATGGATCAGCACCTGCGCCGCCACCTCGGCGTCCGACTCGGCCCTGTGCGCTGCGCTCTTGAACTGGATCCCAAGCTGGCTGGACAGCAAACCCAGCTTATAGCTGGCCAGGCCGGGAAATACCCGCCGCGACAGCTTCAGCGAACAGACCAGTTCCTGGTGTCCCGGCGTGAGGCCGAGGCGGGCGCTCTCGGCGCGCAGGAATTTTTCATCGAAGCTGGCGTTGTGGGCCGACAGCGCATCGCTGCCGATGAAGTCCAGCAATTGCGGCACCACCCGCGACACCGCCGGCGCGCCATCGACCATGGCCTGGGTGATCCCGGTCAGTCCGGTGATAAAGGCCGGAATGCGGACATTGCAATTGATCAGGGAAACATAACGCTCGACCACGCGGCCGCCGACGATGCGCAACGCGGCGACCTCGGTGATGCGGTCGCCCATGTCCGGCGACAATCCGGTGGTCTCGAAGTCGATCATCACGATCGGTTGCTCAAACACATTCATCACATTCTTTCCATTCAGCCGGATCAACCCGCAAACAAGCAGCGCAAAGGGCGCCTCGACAAACCGTCGCGAGCAAGCCCGATATCACGTTGAGTAGCGGAGCCGTACGAAGGTACGGCGAGCAACGGAGACGCGAGAGCGGGCTGCGCAGTAGGTTTGTCGAGGTGCCCAAACGGCTAGCCAAATTTGCGCACTGCATCCAGGGCCAGGCCGGCACCAATACTACCAAACAAATCGCCCTCGACGCGACGGGCCGATGGCACCAGGGCCGCAATTTTTTCGCGCAGCAGGCGCACGCCGCTGGAACCGCCGGTGAAAAACACCGTATCCACCGCGTCCGGCTTCAGGCCGGCGTCGGCCAGCAGCTTCAGCACGGTCTGCTCGATCGTCGCCACCAGATGGCCGATGGCGTCGTCGAAGCCGGCCCGCTCCAGGGTCAGCGTGTGCGCCGGCGACAGGCGGTCCAGTTCCAGTTGCACCGCACTGGCGTCGGACAGCGCGATCTTGCCCTCCTCCACTTTCATCGCCAGCCAGTGGCCGGCGCGCTGGTCGATCAGCTTTTGCAGGCGGCCCAGCTTGTCTGGCTCGCGCGCGTCGCGGGCGACGTCGGCCAGTTGTACCCAGATTTTCTTGGTGTAAGCCTGGTTGATGGTATGCCAGGTCGACAGATTAAAATAATAACTGGACGGCACTTGGCTATTGTTGCTCAGGCGGCTGCCGTAGCCCAGCAGCGGCATCACCGCCGACAGGCTCAGGTATTTATCGAAATCCGTGCCGCCGATGTGCACGCCGCCGGTGGCCAGGATATCGCCGCGCCGCTCGCTTTTTTTGGC
>DASYLQ010000564.1:0-11429 GCA_036009485.1 Janthinobacterium sp. | reverse complement strand
GGTTTTTTTTTTCGCCTAAGGGCGGGAGCGGGGAATAGTTTCTTGTTGTGACGGCACGCCGCGCAGCCGCGAACTGAATCAATACCGAAGAAGACATGCGGATCAAGGCGCCTGGAGCGGTCCGGGCGCGCTACAATTGTTCGCGCATGCGCTGGCGCCGCTGGCCAGGTTCCCCGTGCTGGAAGTCATATTTGTACGATTTTGTACGCTCTTTTAAAGGACATTCTCATGAGCATTCGTGGCAAATCCGCACTCATCACCGGCGCCGCCTCGGGCATCGGCCGCGCCATCGCCGAAACCTTCGCCAAGGCCGGCGCGCATATCTGCATCGCCGACATCTCGATCGAGGCGGCGCAAAAGGCCGCCGCCGACATCGCCGCGGCGCACGGCGTCAAGGCTTGCGCGGTGATGATGGACGTGACCGACGAGGCCCAGGTCGACGCCGGTTTCGACAGCATGGCGGCGCAGCTGGGCAGCGTCGACATCCTGGTGTCGAACGCCGGCATTCAGATCATCAGCCCGCTGGTCGACCTGCCTTACGCCGACTGGAAGCGCCTGATGGCGATCCATTCCGACGGCGCCTTCCTGACCACGCGCGCGGCGATGCGCAAGATGATCGCCCAAGGCAGGGGCGGGGCGGTGATCTACATGGGCTCGGTGCATTCGCATGAAGCCAGCCCGCTGAAGGCACCGTATGTGACGGCCAAGCATGGCTTGATCGGCCTGGCCAAGGTGGTGGCCAAGGAAGGTGCCGCGCATCGGATCCGCGCCAACGTCATCTGCCCCGGGTTCGTGCGCACGCCGCTGGTGGACAAGCAAATTCCGGAGCAGGCCAGAACGCTGGGGATCACGGAAGCGGAAGTGATCAAGAACGTGATGCTGAAGGAAACCGTGGACGGCGAATTCACCACCGTCGAGGATGTCGCGCAGACCGCCTTGTTCCTGGCCGGTTTCGAGACCGCGGCGCTGACCGGGCAGTCGATTACGGTCAGCCATGGCTGGCATATGCAGTAATAAGTATGCAGTAATAAGTAAGGTAGGGGGGGCAAGCCGGCAAGCTGGCTCAGGCGGCGCCTTCCAGCGCGTCGTTGCTGAGCCATCCGGCCAGCGCCTGCGCCGTCATCGGGCGGGCGAACAGGAAACCCTGCGCCAGCGGGCAACCCAGCGCATGCAGGATCTGCGCCTGGCGCTCGTCCTCGACCCCCTCGGCGATCACCGCCAGGTCGAGGTTGCGGCCGAGCTGGATCACCATTTCGGCGATGCTGCTGCCGCGCGCCGAGCCGGTGATTTCGGTGACGAAGGCGCGGTCTATCTTCAGGCGGTCGATCTGCAGCCGCTGCAAATATGACAGCGAGGAAAAGCCGGTGCCGAAATCGTCGATGGCGATGCTGACGCCGGTTTGCTTGATTTGCCCGAGCATTTTGATCAGCAGGTCAGGCTCTTCCATCGCCATCGATTCGGTGATTTCCAGTTCGACGCAGGCGGCCGGCGCGCCGGTTTCTTCCAGCGCGGTGCGCAAGACGTCGAGGAAGTGCGGGTGGCGGAACTGGACTTGCGAGACGTTCACCGACATCATGAAATCGGTATGCCCGAGCGCGTGCAAGGCCACCAGCTCGCGGCAGGCGGTGCGCAAGACCCATTCGCCGAGGTCGATGATCAGGCCGGAATATTCGGCGATCGGGATGAAGCGGTCGGGCGAGATGAACTTGCCTTCCGGCGTCTGCCAGCGCAGCAGGGCCTCGGCGCCGACCGGACGCCGCGTCGCCAGGTCGATCTGCGGCTGGTAGACGACGAATAGCTGGTTTTGGCCGAAGGCGGTGCGCAGCGCGTGCATCATGCGCACCCGCTCGCGGATTTCAACCCCCATGCTGCGCGAAAAATAGAAATGCCCGGCCCGCTGTTGGCTCTTGGCGCGCTTCAGGGCGATGTCGGCGTCCTTCAGCGCGTCGGCGCCGCTGCCGTCATGCTCGCCCAGGCGCACCAGCCCCAGCGTGGCCGACAGCTGGACGTCCTGGCCGTCGATGCTGAACGGCGCCTGGAACAGCGCCAGGATCATGCCCGGGTTCACTTGCTGGGCGTCGCCCAGCACGCAAAAGGTGTCGCCGCCGATGCGCGCCACCGTCAGTTGCTGGCCCAGGCGCGATTGCAGCCGGCCGGCGACCGCCAGCAGCAGCATGTCGCCGAACTGGTGGCCGAGGGCGTCGTTGGTTTCGGCGAAATGGTCGAGGTCGACCAGGGACAAGGTGGCGTCGTCGCGCGCCGGGCCGGCCAGCGTGGCGTCGAGGATCTCGACCAGGCGGGTGCGGTTGGGCAGCTTCGACAACTGGTCGTAGAACGCCGCGTTGTGCAGGTGCGAAACCAGTTCGACGTTGTCCAGGCCGACCGCGACATTGCTGCAAAAGACAGCCAGCAGGCGCTCGTCGATGTCGCTGACATGGCGCGACAGCTGCAGGTAGGCGACGAAATCGCGGCTGGCCTTGCCGGCGAAGTAGAGCGTCAGCGCATCGCTGCCATAGATATTGTGGCGCTGCGCCAGCGCACTTTCCATCGCCGCGGCGACGCCGCCCTCGTCCTCGGCGCTCAGCGGGCCGCTGGGCAGGCGGCTGTAACCGCCGGCCGTGGCCATGACCATCAGTTCGTGGCAGCCGCCGTCTTCCGGGCATTCCTTCACGCATAGCACGCCGTCGGCCTTGACACCCAGCAGGCCGGCGATCTGGGCCAGCACGCCGGCGGCGAAATTCTGCACGCCGTGCAGCGCCATCAGTTCGGTGCTGGCATGGACGATCTGGTTCAGGCCGCGCCGGCTGGCATTGATCGAGCGGATCTGTTCATAGGAGCGGATCGCCGCCGTCACGGTGGTGAACAGCTTGATGCGGGTGAGCTCGGACTTGGTCTTGTAATCGTTGATGTCGAAATCGCGGATGGCGTCGATCTCCGGCGCATAGCCGGGCTGGCCGGTGCGCAGGATGATGCGGACGTCGGCCAGCTTCAGCGTTTCGCGGATGTAGCGCACCAGGTGCAGGCCGGCGTCATCCTGTTCCATGACGACGTCGAGCAGGATGACGGCGATTTCCAGTTCGGTCTTCAACAGTTCGCGGGCCTGGGCCGCCGAATACGCATGGACGAATTCCAGCGGGCGGTGCTGCATGTCGAGATTGCCGAGCGCGAAAGTGGTGGTCGAGTGGACGTCTTCGTCGTCGTCGATGATCATGACCCGCCAGACACTGCGCGGCGCCGGCGCGAGCGCCGGGGCCGGATGTTCTTCCAAGAATACCAGGTCGTCGTGATCGTCCTTGTTTTGATCAAGGGAAATGATCGGTGGGGGCATGTGTCGCTTCTCCAGGATTACTCGGTTTCTTGTTCTAAAGTATATAGGGAATTGTCAAAAAGAACGATTACTTCATGGCAGATTGTGCCGCAAGGCGCCGTCGACACGGCTGCGGACTGGTAGAATGGGATGTTTCAGCCTCTTTCATTTCTACTATGTCCGGCAATACTTTTGGCAAGCTCTTTACTGTTACCACTTTCGGCGAATCGCACGGCCCGGCGATCGGCTGCGTGATCGACGGCTGCCCGCCGGGCCTGGCCTTGTCCGAGGCGGACATCCAGCCGGAACTGGATCGGCGCAAGCCCGGCACCTCGCGCCATGTGACGCAGCGGCAAGAACCGGATACGGCCGAGATCCTGTCCGGCGTCTACCAGGGCGTCACCACCGGCACCCCGATCACGCTGCTGATCCGCAATGAAGACCAGCGCAGCAAGGACTATGGCAACATCGCCGAGAGCTTCCGCCCCGGCCATGCAGATTACACCTATTGGCAAAAATACGGCGTGCGCGATCCGCGCGGCGGCGGCCGTTCCTCGGCGCGCCTGACGGCGCCGGTGGTGGGAGCGGCGGCGATCGCCAAAAAGTGGTTGCTGCAGCAGTATGGCACCGTATTCCACGGCTGCATGAGCCAGCTGGGCGATATCGCCGTGCCGTTCCAGGGCTGGGAGCACGTGCATGCGAATCCCTTTTTCGCCGCCAGCGCCGATGCCGCCCTGATCGCGCAGATGGAAGAGGCGATGGACCAGTTGCGCCGCGACGGCGATTCGATCGGCGCCCGCATCGACGTCGTGGCGCGCCGTGTGCCGGTGGGCCTGGGCCAGCCGCTGTACGACAAGCTGGATGCCGACATCGCCTACGCGATGATGGGGATTAACGCCGTCAAGGGCGTCGAGATCGGCGCCGGTTTCAAGGCCGTTGCGCAACGCGGTTCCGAGCACGGCGACGAGCTGACGCCGCAGGGTTTTGTCGGGAATAACGCCGGCGGCGTGCTGGGCGGGATATCGACCGGCCAGGACATCACGGTATCGATCGCCATCAAGCCGACCTCGTCGATCCGCACGCCGCGCCGCTCGATCGACAAGGATGGCAATCCGGTGATGGTCGAGACTTTCGGCCGCCACGACCCTTGCGTCGGCATCCGCGCCACGCCGATCGCCGAGGCGATGCTGGCCCTGGTCCTGATCGACCACGCGCTGATGCACCGCGCCCAGTGCGGCGACGTCAGCGTGAGCACGCCGAAAATCGCCTGATTTTTTATGCCACTTTGGTCGCCACCAACTCCATCTGGTGACGCATTTCGACCGATTTGACGACCAGGGCGCGCATGTCGTTGAGCAGGCCGAATTCGGTCTGGTTGAGCTGGATCGGCGGCACGCTTTCATCCCAGTCGGCATAGATGAAGCCGGCCGGCTGGCCGTTCGCCGACAGCGGCAGGATGATGAAGCAGCGCGCCTGCGACAGCGTGGCCTTCCACCACGCCGGCAGCTTGGCGGCGAATTTCGGGTCGCGCGCATTGTCGATGAAAATCACGCGGTCGCTGTTGAGCGCCGCATGGAACACATTCGGTTCGTAAGCTTCGCTGAATTCCATCAGTGGCAGCAGGGCGCCGACATCTTTGCCCAGGCTCATGCGTGCGACGTAATTGCGCGTCTTGCGGTTGCGCACGAAGGTGATGGCGCGCGTGAAATCCAGGCCGTTGAACACGGTTTCCAGCGCCATCGACACCATCTGGCTCGACGACGCCGTGTTGACGGCGTCGCGCATGTCGGCCAGGCCGCTGATCAGGATGCGGTTGCCCTCGGCGCGCAGACGAGTCGAAGCGAGCGCCCTGGCGTGCCTTTCCTCCGGTTTCGACAGCGGCGCGATCGACAGGTCGGCGGCCGCCATGACCTTGGCTTTTTCCACCGCGGCCAGCAGGTTTTCCGGCGCCACGCCCAGCATTCCCGAATAATCGTCGATCAGCTCCTGCACCTTGGCGATGCTGGCGGCGTCGTCATGCCACAGCGAGTCGGCGCAGCGCGCGGCCATCGTCGACAAGCCGGCCATCCAGTCTTCGCGGCTGACTTCCGCGCCAGCCTCGGGCGCTTCGATGGTGCGCATGCCCTGCAGCAGATTTTGCGGCAAGCCCCAGTGCTGGGCGGTGGCGCGGCCGATCTCTTCCAGCGTCAGGCCGAGGATTTCCGGCGCCGCCGCGCTCTCGTTGCCGGGGCCGCCGTGGGCTTGCAGCCTGGCCCAGTAGTCGGTCATATAGAAGGTCAGCATCATGCGCCCCAGCGTGTGCAGCATCGAGCACACCACGGCTTCCTCGACATGCAGGCTGTCGGCGCTGGCGGCGACTTGCTGCGCCACCATGCCGGCCAGGACCGCTTTTTCCATTTCGATGTGGGCGCTGACGGAGTCGGGTGTGGCGTGCGACAGTTCCTCGATCAGCTTCAGGCCGAGCGCGAGGTGGCCGATGGCGTCGGTGCCCAGCACCAGCACCGCCTTCGAGACCGTGTTGACGCTCTGGCCGAAGGCGGAATACATGCCGCTGTTGGCCAGGCGCAGCACCTTTTGCGTCAGGACCGGATCCGACAGGACGGTCTGGGTCATGCTGAATCCGTGGTCGTCCTCGCCGCGCATGGCGCTCAGGATGGCGCTGATGGCCTTGGCGAAGCCGGGCATGTCGCCCTGCTGGCGGGTGCGCGCCCACAACAGTTCCAGGGTCTTTTTGCCGAGCGCGGTGGCGGGAATGAAGGCGGCCATTTTCACACCATCCCCGGCCGCAGTTCGCTGCTCAGCAGCGAGGCATAGGTTCTTTCCTTCAGCGCCGCCAGGGCGACGTGGGCCGGCATCGGCTTGCCTGTCAGGTAACCCTGGATGTATTGGCAGCCGCGCGCCTGCAACATCTGCAACTGCTCTTCGGTCTCCACGCCTTCGGCCACCACCGACAGGGACAGATGCTTGGCCAGGTCGAGCACGGCGTTGCAGATGGCGCCGTCCTTCTGCGATTCGGGCAAGTCCTTGATGAAGGTGCGGTCGATTTTCAGCACCGAGATGGGGAAGCGCTTCAGGTAGGCCAGCGAGGAGTAGCCGGTGCCGAAATCGTCGATGGCGATGCGGGCCTTGCGCTCGGCCATCTTGGTGAGGATGGATTCAGCATGCACGGGATCGATCATCAGCGTGCCCTCCGTAATTTCTAACACCAATTGCTCGCCCTGAAGGCCGGAAAACGCGATCGCGTCGTCCAGTACATCAAGGAATTTATCGTTGCGGAATTGCCGCGGGCTGATGTTGACGGAGATATATAGCGGCCGTTTGGCGACCTCTTCGAACTGCCTGAGCTGGACGCAGGCGGCTTTCAGGGCCCAGGCTCCGAGCAGGTTGATCAAGCCGTTGGTTTCGGCAATGGGGATGAAACGCACCGGCGGCACCATGCCGAGCGTGGGGTGCTTCCAGCGCATCAGCGTTTCGAACCCTTGGATCTGACGGCTGCGGGCATTGACGATGGGCTGGTAATACAGCATGAATTCGCCTTCGCGCACGGCCTGGAACATCGCCGCTTCCAGCGAAATATCGTGTTCCGGCGGTCCGGCCAGACGCTGGTTGTAGACCACGCAGCGGGCCTTGCCGGTGGTCTTGGCGTAGGACATGGCGGCATCGGCCAGCGCCACCAGGCGCACTTCGTCCTCTGCGTGCTGGGGATACACCGCCACGCCGACCGAGGCGCCGACATAGATGGTGTGGCCATCGACTTCGAATGGCGATTGCAGCGTAGCAATCAGGCGCCCGGTGACCAGCTTGATCTGGGCTTCGCTGGCGGTGCCCGGCAGCACGGCGACGAATTCATCGCCGCCGACGCGGGCCAGGGTGTCGCTGTCGCGCAGGGTCTTGCGCAGGCGCGCCGCGGCCATGCGCAACACGGCGTCGCCGACCGGATGGCCGAGGCCGTCGTTGACCTTCTTGAAGCCGTCCAGGCCCACCGTGGCCACGGCGAAGCCCTGGCCGGAGCGGCGCGCCTGGGCGATCACCATGCGGATGCGGTCCGACAGCAGCAGGCGATTCGGCAGTTCGGTGAGGGCGTCGTGGGTCGCCATGTGGCGCAGGCGTTCTTCGGTCGCGTGCTGGGCCGTCATGTCGCGGCCGACCAGCAGCACTTCGGCAGCGTCGTCCTCGCCGCCGTAGCAGGACAGGCGCAGCTCGAACCAGATTTCCAGGTCGGGCGTCTTGAGGCGGATTTCGGCCCGGCCCGATTGCCGCGACAGCAAGGTTTCGGCCAGGGCGGCCTTCAGCGCGCCCTGGTCGCTGTCGCTGGCCAGGGCGCTCATGGCGTAGCCGCGCAAGGCATGGGGCAAGCCGATCAGCGCGGTGGCGCGCTTGCTGGCAAACAGGATCTGTCCCTGATGGTCGAGACGGAACACCACGTCGCCAACCTCTTCCATGAGGTTATCTAGCGCGGAGTGTCTGTCGCGATGGGCTACAGATGGGGTACTCGAAAGCATTGGAATATCTGATCTTTCTTATTTTGCATGTCACTACGAAAAGTCGTAGGCTGGGCGTTACGAGGTATTGATCAAGGTAAATGTAGTAAAACCAAAACGAAATGTATCATTGAAAAGCGCCCATTTACATGAAAAATAGCAACATTGGTGCAGGTTTTAAAAATATTGCTTGCTCGTAAGCCTTAAAAGCGCCCTATATCCGCCGGCACTGCTGTACAAAGTTACGCCGTAACCCGCAAGATGAAGCGTGCTTGTTTCGGCGCCGCGTTTGCGCTAGGCTACATTGGCCGGGCGGTGCTCCGCACTGTATGTCCGAAGAGAATAAATGGAGACCGCCATGAACCAGTTCGACACGCACGACATAGTCAACCAGGTGGCGCCGTTCGAGAACGTCAACCTGTATGCCTGCGACCCGGCCTTGCGCGAGGCGCTGCAGCGCGAGGGCGGTGCGGCGGCGGCCGAATCGTTGCATGCGCTCGGTGAACGGTTGGGTCGCGCCGAGGTCATGGAACTGGGCCGGCTGGCGAACGCCCATGCGCCGCGGCTGGTGAATTTCGACCGCAATGGCAGGCGCATCGACGAAGTGGAATTTCATCCGGCCTGGCATCAGTTGATGGCGCTGCTGATCGGCGCCGGGGTGCATGCCACACCTTGGGAAACCCCGGGGCCGGGTGCGCAGGTGGCGCGCGCCGCGGCCTACTTGCTGTTCGGCCAGCTTGAAAGCGGTTCGCAATGTCCGGTGACGATGACCTTCGCTTCGGTACCGGCCCTGCGCCAGGCGCCGCGCATCGCCGCCAAGTGGCTGCCGAAAATCCTCTCGCGCGAATACGATCCGCGCTCGCTGCCGGTGGAGCAGAAACGCGCCGCCCTGATCGGCATGGGCATGACGGAAAAGCAGGGCGGCTCCGACGTGCGCAGCAATACCACGCGGGCCGAGGCGGTCGGACCGGTACAGGGGCACCGCCTGTTCGGCGAGGATGGCGACGGCTTGTACCGCATCGTCGGGCACAAATGGTTTTTCTCGGTGCCGCAAAGCGACGCCCACCTAATCCTGGCCCAGACCGACGATGCCGGCAGCGCCGGCCTGAGCTGTTTTTTTCTGCCGCGCTACCTGCCCGACGGCAGCCGCAACCAGATCCGCGTGCAGCGCCTGAAGGATAAAGTGGGCAACCGTTCCAACGCCTCGTCCGAGGTCGAATTCACCGGCGCCTATGGCTGGCTGGTCGGCAAGCCGGGGCGCGGCATCCCGACCATCCTGGAAATGGGCAGCCATACCCGTCTCGATTGCGTGCTGGGCAGCGCCGGCATCATGCGCGCCGCGCTGACGCATGCCTTGCATCACGCGCGCCGGCGCACGGCGTTCGGCCGGCCGCTGGCGCAGCAACCACTGATGGCCAATGTGCTGGCCGACCTGGCGCTGGAATCGGAAGCGGCGACGGCTTTTTCGCTGCGCCTGGCGCGCTGTTTCGACCAGGCCGGCGATCCGGCCCAGGCCTTGCTGGCGCGGATACTGACGCCGGCCGGCAAATACTGGATTTGCAAGCGCGGACCCGGCTTCGGCGCCGAAGCGATGGAAGTGATGGGCGGCAACGGTTATGTCGAGGATAGTCCGCTGGGCCGGCTCTACCGCGAATTTCCCGTGAACTCGATCTGGGAAGGCTCGGGCAATGTGATGTGCCTGGACCTGTTGCGTGCCTTTGGCAAGACGCCGGCGGCGCGCCAAGCCTTGGCGGACGAACTGCAGGCTGAGACTGCCGGCAACGAACATTTCACCACCTATGCGCGCAAGCTGCTGGCCGACCTGGGATCGGCGCAACTGGATGAATTCGGAGCTCGCCGGCTGGCCGAGCGCGTCGTGCTGGCGGTGCAGGGCGGCTTGCTGCTGCGCCACGCTCCCGGCTTCGTCGCCGAGGCTTTTATCCTGTCGCGCCTGGCGCAGGACGTCGGCGGCGCGTATGGCCGCTTGCCGGCCGGCGTCAATTGCGCGGCGATCCTGGCGCGGGCGCTGGAGGAGGGCGCGGCATGAACGCTTTTTTTGAAATTAGATTGAAAATAAGCGCCACGGCCGAGCGCGGACTGGGATAATGCGCCTACCGCTTATGACTTATCGCTTATGAATAATGCATGATCCATCATGCCGGCGGCATCCCGTGCGACGTGTACGGTGCCGCGGTCCTTAACGGAAACCAATCCAGCAAACATGAAACAAGATCCGCGCTTCCCCAATCTCTTCATCACCGATCATCCGCTGATCCAGCATAAATTGAGCCATATGCGCGAGCGCGACACGTCGACGCGCACCTTCCGCGAATTGCTCAAGGAAATCACCCTGCTGATGGGCTATGAAATTACCCGCGACCTGCCGCTGACGACGCGCCGCATCGAGACGCCGCTGACCACCATCGATGCGCCCGTCATCGCTGGCAAGAAGCTGGCGATCGTGCCGATCTTGCGTGCAGGCATAGGCATGAGCGACGGCTTGCTGGACCTGGTGCCGTCGGCCCGCGTCGGCCATATCGGCGTGTTCCGCGACCCGGAAACCCATAAGCCGGTGGAATACCTGGTGCGCCTGCCGGACTTGAACGAGCGCACTTTCATCCTGTGCGATCCGATGGTCGCGACCGGCAATTCGGCGGTGTATGCGGTCGACGTGTTGAAGTCGCGCGGCGTGGCCGACGAACAGATCATTTTCCTGGCGCTGGTGGCGGCGCCGGAAGGCGTGACGGTGTTCCAGAACGCGCATCCGAAAGTCAAGATGTACGCCGCCTCGCTCGATTCGCACCTGAACGACCATGCGTATATCATCCCGGGCCTGGGCGATGCCGGCGACCGCATCTTCGGCACCAAATAAGAAGCCGGCGAACGACTGGGATCTTGATGGCAACCCTGATTGATCGCGACTTTCGCGCCCGCTTGCGCGCCCTGGGCGATCAATACGCGGCCTCCGTGCCCGGCCTGATGGCGGCGATCGAGCAGGCCCTGCTGCGCTGCGAGGCCAAAGGCTTGAAGGCCGAGAACCTGGCGGCGCTGCAAAAGCAATTGCATACGATTGCAGGTTCGGCCGGCACCTTCGGTTTTGGCGCGCTGGGGCAGGAGTGCCGCCGGCTGGAACAGCAGGCGCGTCGGATGGCGGCGCAGCCGGACGCCGGCGCCGCAGGGTGGCCGGCGTTGACGGCGCAAATCCGCCAGTTGTTGCGTTGGGCCGCGGTCGATCCGCGCGCCGATTCCTACGTTGCGCCGAATGACTGAAGGGCGCCGCCAACCTTGACCAAAGCTGCATCCAGCCCGGCGCGATCCCTGATCTCCGCCGCTTCTTCGTCAAAATTAATTGTTTGATTTATCTCAAAGTCGCGCGCCGACGGCTTGGCTATAGTGCCTCCTATGCCGCTGAAACAAGGCACTGCAAAACAAGGGCAAGCTCAAGGATGCGGTGTTCCGAAGTTTATTTTCGCGAGAATGTATCTTTCGTGTTTTATTCGGTATAATGTGGGATCGTTAGATTCGAGGTGGTAGTGCAGTTTTGTCTGTCATTCCTTTCTTGCTTCAAACGATATAACGGGCGCAAGCCCAACTTAACTGAAATAGGAAATTGTAATGGCAACTGGCATCGTAAAATGGTT
>DASYLQ010000563.1:0-9437 GCA_036009485.1 Janthinobacterium sp. | reverse complement strand
GCCGTAGATGGCAAGCGGAACTAGGACTACCGCAAGCGCAGCGGTAATGCCTGCTGGAAGAGCCAAGTGCCGCCTGCCAAGGAGGTATTCCGTCAGGACGAGAGCGATGCTACTGTAGCAGACCGAGATGAGAAGTAGGCCGGTGCCCCCGAAGCGTTCCCAGCCGAGCGTCATGAACAGGGTCATCGCTCCTATCGCGATCATCCCTCCAAGGTAGTACAAGATATGCGTCGGCTTGAAGGTCGGCGTCTCGCGCTCACGCTCAACAAGGAAGGCCCAAAGTGCGACGCTCTGCTCCTCTCTAAGCAGACCCTTGGCTGTCGCCTCATCGAGGACAGTTCGCGTGACTTGCATGTTGTTGGCTCCCAAGTTCTGTGGCGGATTATGCAGTCAGTGGCGGACACGTCCGCCAGCCAACGACCGCAAGTAAAGTTTATGCGGAATAATTTGAATACCTGCCTGGTCAGCTTATGAGAAAAGTATATTTCTAGCAACGAATTATTGCTTAAGTGGGTGCGAATGTCCTCTTTGGAGTGCGGATTCAACCGGTCACCGCAACGCACTGTTCAAATCGTTGGGCTGGTGTTTCGTAATGCAATGTCTTGCGTGGCCGCTCGTTCAGCGTTCTGGCCACCTCATCGAGCTGCTCCTGGGAGTACGTGGAAAGGTCCAGCCCTTTCGGGAAATACTGCCTTAACAGCCCGTTCGTATTTTCGTTCGATCCACGCTGCCAGGGATTCTGTGGATCGCAGAAGTAGATCTGGATGTCAGTCGCCATTGTAAAACGTTTATGACCGGCCATTTCCTTGCCGCGGTCCCACGTCAGCGATTTATACAGTTCGTGTGGCAACCTGTGCGCATTATCGATCAGCGCGTTAATCACTGTTTCAGTGTCCTTGCCAGCGACCTTGACCAGCATGACATATCGCGTCTGGCGCTCAACCAGCGTCGCAATCTGGCTGTTGTGGCTGCCGAACAGTAAATCGCCTTCCCAGTGGCCCGGCACCGCGCGATCCTCTGCCGTTGCGGGTCGTTCACTGATGGATACCGCATCGGTGATCCTGCCGTGATTGTCGGTCTTCTGGGTATGGTGACGTGACCGACGCATGATCCGCGGGCGCCGCAAGTGCTCCAGAAGCTCCTTCTTCAAGCCTCCACGAGCCTGTATATACAGGGTGCGATAGATCGTCTCATGCGACACTCGGTACTCCTCGGCGTCGGTGAACAGATGCTTTAACCATCCTGATATCTGTTCCGGCGACCACTGCAGCTGCAGCTTGGCTGCGACCATGTTCGCCAGCATTCGGTTCTCAACCAGCTTACATGGCTTGGGCCGCCGCGCACAGGCCCAAGCTCGTTGGTCCGCTGCGTTGGCGCGATAGGTCCCATGGCCCCCATTGCGCTGGATCTCTCGGCTGACAGTCGATGGCGCGCGACCCAGATGCGCCGCAATCGACCGAATCGATTGGCCAGCAACGACGCACCTGGAAATTTCCTCGCGCTCGGCCAGGGAAAGAGCCAGTCTGGAACGACATCGTGGAGCCGGCCGTATGCCGCCGGTCTCGGCTAAAATTCGCTGTATCGACGAATGATTGCGGCCGAACATCTGAGCGATCATCTGAAGAGAATCGCCCTCCTTCCACCGTTCCCACATCAGCGCCTTCTGGCTGTCGGTGTAATAAATTCGAGGCTGCTGTTTCATGTTCAACACTCCTACGCTTGCGCACTAGGTTAGAGTGTTGCAATCACCGATTGAATCCGCAGGCGTTAGCGGACATACACATCAATTAACTCATTCGCAATCCTCGATTCCTGTTTGCGGACAAACAGGAATAAGCCTCCTCATTCCCATTGCAAGAGCCCTCGCCCCCCCTGAAACCGCACTTTCACATAAGCCGACGGCCCCCTTCAAGCGAATATCCAGATTGGCGCTGCTGCTGTCATGGTTCAAGCTGATTTTTGAAATCCCATAATCGGCGACGAAACTGACAGTCTTGAAAGGAAACCATTCCACGCCGATCGCCCCGCCATAAACGTGGCCGTTGACGTTGCCGCCGTTTTTCTTGATGCCGGACGCTTCGACCTACATCCGCACATCCGGCGTAAACGCATGGCGCCAGCCCAGTTCCAGCAGCGGCGCAAAGGTGCTTTCGCTGATCGAAGCGCTGCCGCTGCTGCCGCTCGATCCGGTATCGATGCGGCCATTGCTGGTATTGGCGTTCACGCCGATGCTTGGATCGGCGTAAAAGACGCCGGCGGACAGACTGAAGCGATCCAGGGCCGGCGCGGGGCCCAAGCCGCGCCCGCGGCGCCGCCGAGCACGACGAGAAAGGCGGCGCTGCGGGAAATAGCTGAAATAGCTGCAAACGGAGGGGACATGCGATTCTCCATAATGGGTGCCGATTGCTGGCTTGGCTCAAGCGATAGCTGAGCTGCGGAAATGATAGCAATAGACACCTATTTAAAATGTGAGCGCACTTCCAAAAAAGCGTCGGACTTGTCCTACTGAAAAAGGCGCGTCTTAACCCGCAATACCGTACTTGCGCTGAGTCGCCGCATATTGCTCGCGCAATTCGGCCAGGCGCGCGTGTTTCGGATCGATCTTGGTGATGCTTTGCAGGCGGTTTTGCACCTGCTCGGCCAGCGGCGATTCCCAGCCTACCAGGTTGAGTTGCTTGATGGTCGCGTCGACGGCCGCGAACAGCAGCGCCAGGTTGTCCGGTGTCTTGCGCAGCGCCTGGTTGAGCACGATGACGGCGGCGCGGTGTTCGCCCTGGTCCACCTTGTCCGCCGCTTCCGTCATCAAGTCCTGCACCTGCTGCGTGATCTGCGCGCCCAGTCCCTGCGCCAGGTCGTGGCGGCCGGCCTGTTCCAGCACGGTCACCGCGCGTTCCATCGAGACGCCGCTGTCGCTGTCGTTCGTCAGGTTCAGCATCACGTCCGCCGCCGCCTTGTCCAGGTTCGCAGTCAGGCAGCTTTGCGCCAGCCCGAGTTTCAATTGGGTCGACAGTCCCTTGCTGGCTTCGAGCGCCGCGACGGCGGCCGAGAGTTCCTCGGCCGCCCCCTGGGCATTGCCGCTCAAATCCATCACCAGCGCCGAAGCGATGGCGCGGCAGGCTTCCGTGTTCGGACTGCCGCGCAGCGAACGTTCCAGGTCGCGCACGACGCTGCCGGCCTGATTGGCATCGCCTTTTTTTACCAGGGTCTTGACCAGGTTGACGTGGTCTTCCGGGTCGCGGAATTCAGAGTACTTGGCCTTGGTCACGACCTGCTTGAAGGCTTTTTCCGCGGTGCCGATATCGCCGGTTTCCAGCGCCACCTCGCCCAGGCTGCGCAGGCGGCGCACCATGTGCGGCGAAATCGCCACCGCATCTTCCAGGGTTTTCTTGGCTTGTTCCGCGGCGCCGAGCGCCTTGTGGGTCTTCGCCAGCAAATCATAGGCGGCCATGAAGCGCGGATTTTGCTCGATCAGTTTGGCCAGCATGTCATTGGCTTCGCCGTAGCGCTCCTGTTCGAAGACGGACTTGGCCAGGCCCAGTTGCGCCCAGCCCAGCGGCTTGTTTTCCAGGACCTTGAGATAGATTTGCTCGGCTTCGGCGGTTTCGCCCAGCGACATGTGCAATTCGGCGCGCAGGCGCGCGAACTCGGTCGCGTAGCGTGGATGGTTTGCTTCGGCGACGCCGCAGTTCTTGATCGCCTCGCGCAGATTGCCCTGGCCGATCAGCTGGTAAGCCGAGAGAAAAATCGCGCGCCGCTCCAGCGCGCGGCCGATGCGGCCGACCAGCACTTCGACGGTGAACGGTTTCAGGATGTAGTCGGTGGGCGTCAGCTCGGCCGCGCTGACCACCTTGCTGTAGACGCCTTCCGACGTCAGCATGATGAAGATGGTCAGCATGCCGATCAGCTTGTGGTGGCGCAGGTCTTCCAGCAATTGCTGGCCGTCCTGGCCGTTCGAATCGCTGCCCAGGTCGTATTCGCAGAGGACGATGTCGAAAGGCTTTTTGCTCAGTTGACGGATGGCGGTGCCGGAGCTGACCGCGTATTCGATCTTGCTGATGGACGACTGGTTCAGCATATTGTGCAGACTGCCGCGCATGCCCGGGTTCGGGTCGATGATCAGGACCGACAAGTTGCTATATTCTTGCATCGCTTCGCTCTCACTAATCCAGTCTGCCAGTCAGCCAGCCTGGCAGGGATGTCCGCGCCAGGTGCCCTATTGTTAAAGTCATTGGGGTGAAAATTTTGAGTCAGGATACCGCAAGGCAACGAAAAAAAGGCGAAAAAACCGCAGTTTTCGCTCTCAAATGGCGTGGATAGCGGCGAACCGGCGCTGAAATGTTGCTTTGGAATCAGTTTGATGGGGCGGCTGGCAAGCTCATAGGGGAGCGGAGCGGGTATAATTCGGCCTACAGAAATTTCGCAAGACTTTGATTTGCCCCGCTTTTGCCTTATCTATTTTTAACCCGCAGCCACGCTGCATCAACCACCTTCCAACCATGTTGATACTGCCGGGTTCCAATGCCCTGTCCGTTTTTCGTAGCCAACGCCTGCTGAGCCAATTGCACGCCGTCTTGCCGAGCATCGCTTCGGTGCAGGCGCGTTTCGTCCATTTCATTGACGCCGCGTCGGCGCTGTCGCCCGACGACAGCAGCCGCCTGCAGGCCTTGCTGACCTATGGCGAGCCGGCCGAAGCCGAGCGCGAAGACGGCGTCCGCGAAGAGTTTTTCGTCATCCCGCGCTTCGGCACCATTTCGCCCTGGGCTTCGAAGGCGACCGACATCGCGCATAACTGCGGCATGGGCCATATCCGCCGCGTCGAGCGCGGCATCGCCTACCGCATCCACCTGAAAGCCGGCATTTTGGGCAGCAGCATCGGCGCGGCGAAGACGCTGTCGGACGACGAATGGCAGCAAGCCGCGGCCCTGCTGCACGACCGCATGACGGAATCCGTGCTGCGCCATCCGGACCAGGCGGCGGACCTGTTCCGCACGCTGGATGCGCGTCCGCTCGAGTCGATCGACGTGCTGGGCGCCGGCAAGGCCGCGCTGGAGCGCGCCAATACGGACCTCGGGCTGGCCATGTCGGAAGACGAGATCGACTACCTGCTGGAAGCCTTTACCAGGGCGGCGCGCAATCCGACCGACGTCGAACTGATGATGTTCGCGCAGGCGAACAGCGAGCATTGCCGCCACAAGATCTTCAACGCCGACTGGACCATCGACGGCGTGGCGCAAGACAAATCGCTGTTCGGCATGATCAAGAATACCCACCAGCTGCAGCCGAAGGGCACCATCGTCGCCTATAGCGACAACTCGTCCATCATGGAAGGCGCCACCGTATCGCGCTTCTATCCAAGGGGCGAGGGCAGCGGCCACGCCTACGCGCCATCGACCGAATTGATCCACACGCTGATGAAGGTCGAGACGCATAATCACCCGACCGCGATTTCGCCCTTCCCGGGCGCCTCCACCGGCGCCGGCGGCGAGATCCGCGACGAGGGCGCGACCGGCCGCGGCGCCAAGCCGAAGGCCGGCCTGACCGGCTTCACCGTCTCCAACCTGATGCTGCCGGAAGCCCGGCGCGCCTGGGAAAACGCGGCCAGCGTGACGGCGCCGGCCGGCGCGCAGGGCGAGGCGGATGCGCCGCACTACGGCAAGCCTGACCGCATCGCCTCGGCGCTGCAAATCATGATCGAAGGTCCGCTCGGCGGCGCCGCCTTCAGCAATGAATTCGGTCGTCCGGTGCTGGGCGGTTATTTCCGCACCTATGAACAGAATATCGGCCGCCAGGCCGGCGCCGCCATCGACACCGTGGTCGGTTATCACAAGCCGATCATGATCGCCGGCGGCATCGGCAATATCTCGGCCCGGCACACCCACAAGAACGATATTCCGGTCGGCAGCCTGCTGATCCAGCTGGGCGGCCCGGGCATGCGCATCGGCATGGGCGGCAGCGCGGCGTCGTCGATGGCGACCGGCACCAACACCGCCGACCTGGACTTCGATTCCGTCCAGCGCGGCAATCCGGAAATGGAGCGGCGCGCGCAGGAAGTCATCAACACCTGCTGGCAGATGGGCGCGGACAATCCCATCATTTCCATCCACGACGTCGGCGCCGGCGGCCTGTCGAACGCCTTCCCGGAAATCACCAACGACGCCAGGCGCGGCGCCATCTTCGACTTGCGCAAGGTGCCGCTGGAAGAAAGCGGCATGGCGCCCAAGGAAATCTGGAGCAATGAGTCGCAGGAGCGCTACGTGCTGGCGATCGCGCCGGACAACCTGGCGCTGTTCAAGTCCATCTGCGAGCGCGAGCGCTGCCTGTTCGCCGCCGTCGGCGTCGCCACCGAAGAGCGCCAGTTGAAGCTGATCGATCCCGAGCTGGGCAACGAGCCGGTCGACATGCCGATGGATGTCTTGCTCGGCAAGCCGCCGAAGATGCAGCGCGACGTGCGGCACGTGGCCAATGATTTTCCCCCAGTCGAACTGACCGGCCTGGATTTGGCCGACGTCGCCGAGCGCGTGCTGCTGCTGCCGACGGTGGCCGACAAGTCCTTCCTGATCACCATCGGCGACCGCACGGTCGGCGGCATGAGCGTGCGCGACCAGATGGTCGGTCCGTGGCAAGTGCCGGTGGCCGATTGCGCCGTCACCGCCCTCAGTTTCGAAGGCTACCTGGGCGAGGCGATGGCGATGGGCGAGCGCACGCCGCTGGCCGTCATCAATGCGCCGGCCTCGGGCCGCATGGCCGTCGGCGAGGCGATCACGAATATCGCCGCCGCGCCGATCAGCGACATCTCCGACATCAAATTGTCGGCCAACTGGATGGCCGCCTGCGGCCAGCCGGGCCAGGATGCGGCGCTGTTCGATACCGTCAAGGCGGTCGGCATGGAACTCTGCCCGGCGCTGGGCATCAGCATCCCGGTCGGCAAGGATTCGCTGTCGATGCGCACCACCTGGCGCGACGGCGAAGAGAACAAGGCGGTGGTGTCGCCGGTGTCGCTGATCGTCTCGGCCTTCGCTCCGGTGTACGAAGTGCGCAAGGTGCTGACGCCGCAGATCCGCAGCGACGCCGGCGACACCAACCTGATCCTGATCGACCTCGGACGCGGCAAGAACCGCCTCGGTGCCTCGGCGCTGACCCAGGTCACCGGGCAGCTGGGCAATGAGACGCCGGACGTCGACAGCGCCGAAGACTTGAAAAACTTCTTCGCCGCGATCCAGGAAATGAACGGCAGCGCCTTGCTGCTGGCGTATCACGACCGCTCCGACGGCGGCCTGTTCGCCACCCTGGCCGAAATGGCTTTCGCCGGCCGCAGCGGCCTGTCGATCAATCTCGACATGCTGACCATGGAAGGCGAGCATGCGGCCGACTGGGGCGACGCCAAGAACTGGGCCGGCCAGGTCGGCCAGCGCCGCAACGACCTGACCCTGCGCGCGCTGTTCAGCGAAGAACTGGGCGCCGTGATCCAGGTGCGCACGGCCGAGCGTTCGCTGGCGATGGATGTGCTGCGCCGTTACGGCCTGGGCGCCTGCAGCCATATCATCGGCAAGCCGAACGAGCGCGACGTCATTGAATTCATGCGCGACGCCAAGCAGGTCTACAGCCAGCCGCGCGCCGCGCTGCACCGGCTGTGGAGCGAAACCAGCTGGCGCATCGCGCGCCTGCGCGACAATCCGGCCTGCGCCGACGCCGAATACGCGCGCCTGCTCGACGCGGCCGATCCCGGCATCACGCCGAAGCTGACTTTCGACCCGGCCGACAACATCGCCGCGCCCTTCATCGCCACCGGCGTGCGGCCGCGCGTCGCCATCCTGCGCGAGCAGGGCGTCAATTCGCATATCGAGACGGCGTATGTGATGCACCAGGCCGGCTTTACGGCAATCGACGTGCACATGAGCGACCTGATTGCCGGACGCGCGCGCCTGGACGATTTCCAGGGCGTCATCGCGGTCGGCGGCTTTTCCTACGGCGACGTGCTGGGCGCCGGCGAAGGCTGGGCCAAGACCATCCTGTTCAATGCCAGCCTGGCCGGGCAGTTTGCCCGTTTCTTTGCCCGCGGCGACAGCTTTGGCCTGGGCATTTGCAACGGCTGCCAGATGATGAGCAATCTGAAATCCATCATCCCCGGCGCGCAGGCCTGGCCCAAGTTTACGCGCAACAAATCCGAGCAGTTCGAAGGCCGTTTCGCCATGGTCGAAGTGCTGGACTCGCCGTCGATCTTTTTCCAGGGAATGGCCGGCACGCAGAGCCCGATCGCCATTGCCCACGGCGAAGGTTATGCCGACTTTTCGCAGACCGGCAACCTCGCCGAGGTGACGGCGGCGCTGCGCTTCGTCGACAACCGCGGCCAGGCCACCGAAGCCTATCCGTACAATCCGAACGGCTCGCCGCAGGGCCTGACCTCGGTGACCACGCCGGACGGCCGCTTCACCGTGCTGATGCCGCATGCCGAGCGGGTCTTCCGCACGGTGCAGCAATCCTGGCATCCGGAATCCTGGGGCGAGGATTCGCCATGGATGCGCATGTTCCGCAATGCGCGCAAATGGGTCGGCTAAGTCAGTCGCTCTAAGAGGCCGCTTTAAAATGGGCGTGGCCAGGCGCAGCGACGAAGACAGTACGCCTGTACGGCAAGGAGCTGTAACGACGCTACGGTCATTTTGAAACGGCCTCTAAAGGAAAAGCCGGGCTTTGCCCGGCTTTTTTTGGTTTACGCGGCCAGGCCGCGGCCGATGTCGAGCACGGCGGCCAGCAGGATGCGGATATCCTCCGGCGTCGTGCGGTGGTTGACCAGGGCGGCGCGGATGGCCAGCTTGTCGCCGATGTTGGTGGTGGAGGCGACGGCGATGCCGGATTCCTGCAGCGCGATGACGATGTCGATGTTCAGCCGGTTCAACTCCTTGTCCGAGGCGATGTAGCGGAAGCAGACGATGTTCAGCGCCACGGGGCTGAGCAGTTCCAGCTCGGCTTCCCGCGCCACCAGCGCCTCCAGTTCGCCCGCCAGCGCACAGCTGCGCGCCACCACCTGGCCCAGCTTGTCGGCCCCATACACCTTCAGTGTCATCCACACTTTCAAGGCGCGGAAGCCGCGCGACAGGTCGGGGCCGAAATCGGTGGGCCAGGGATGGCCGGCCGCCAGGCCGCGCTTTTCGCGCTTCAGGTAATCGACGTGGGAGGCGAAGGCTTCGGCATGGGCGGCGCCGTCGCGCACCAGCACGCAGCCGGCGTCGTAGGGAACCTGGGCCCATTTATGGAAATCGAAGGCCAGCGAATCGGCTTTGTCCATGCCATCGAGCAGGGGGCGCTGGGCAGGCGAGAGCATGGCCAGCGCGCCGAAGGCGGCGTCGATATGGAACCACAAGGCTTCGGCGGCGCAGAGGCGGGCGATGCCGGCCAGGTCGTCGACGGCGCCGGTGTCGACCGTGCCGGCGCTGCCGATC
>DASYLQ010000562.1:0-19009 GCA_036009485.1 Janthinobacterium sp. | reverse complement strand
GCGGGTTGACCGCGGCCAGCAAATCGTTCGACAGGACCGGGGAATTAGTGACGTTGGACGTGGCAGTCATGCTTGTTCTCTTTTTAAATTATTGACCGATTGTCAATGTTTTTAGCAGCAGGGACTTGGCTGCGTTCATGGTGTCAACATTGTTTTGGTAAGCGTGGGTAGCCGACAGCATGTTGACCATTTCATCCACCACGTTCACGTTCGGCATGGCGACATAACCCTTGTCGTCGGCCAGCGGATTTTTCGGGTCGTACATCATCTTCAGCGGCGAAGGATCGTCGATCACTTCCTTGACCTTGACGCCAGTGCCGCCGGCTTCGTTCGGCACGGCCTCGAACACCACCTGCTTGGCGCGGTAGGCTTCGCCGCTGGCGCTGGTGGCGCTGTCGGCATTGGCCAGGTTGCTGGCGGTGGCGTTCAGGCGCTGGGCCTGGGCGCTCATGCCCGAGCCTGAAACATTGAATATATTAAAGAGCGACATGATCAGGGCGCCGCCTGGACTGCCGCCAGCAGCCCCTTGATTTGCGAACTGACCATGGTCAGGCCGGCTTCATAACGGATCGAGTTGTCGGCGAACTGGTTGCGCTCGACATCCATGTCCACCGTATTGCCGTCGATCGAACCCTGGGCCGGCATGCGGTACAGCAGCGGCGTGCCGTCGGCCAGCGTGCCGGCCGGCTGGGCCGAGGTGGCGAAATGCTTCGCCGACGTCGTGGCCAGGGTGGCGGCGGCGCTGCCGGCGCCGGCGCTGCCGGAAGCGGCCAGGCCGGGCTGCTCGGCAGGAGCGCCGGCGCGGCTCAAGGCACTGTTCAGCGCGCTGGCGAAATCGATGTCGCGCGCCTTGTAGTTCGGCGTATCCGCATTCGCGATATTCGAGGCCAGCACCTCCTGGCGCTGCGAACGCAGGCTGAGGGCGGTTTGGTTCAGCAAAAAGGCTTGATCGAGTTTACCTAACATAGCAGGCTCCGGAAGCATCGCCGCGATCCGCTAAACGGTGGGCGATTGAGTGGTGACAGGATCGATGATACGGCTGGCCCGGCCGCCGCCATCCACCGATCAGACCGCACTTTTAGGCGCTATTCCACGCTTAGTTGCGAACAGGCACGACTATCATGGGACTATTCCAGGAGCCCATCATCATGACTTTTTCGCTCAAGCTCGCTTCCGTCTTACTCTTTTTTTCCGCCGCCGCCGCAGCCCAGACGCCGGCCCGGCAAGATCCGTCCGTGTTGCGCAACAGCGTAGAACAATTTTTGAAAATCCAGACCGCCGGCTTGCCGGGCGAGGTCGCGGTGACGGTCGGAACCATCGATCCCAGGCTCACCCTGGCCGCCTGCGCCGCGCCGCAAGCCTTCTTCGCGCCCGGCAGCCGGGCCTGGGGCAAGACCACGGTCGGCGTGCGCTGCAGCGCGCCGTCGCCCTGGACCATCTATCTGCAGGCCAGCGTGTCGGTGATGGCCGACTACGTCGCCAGCGCCGTGCCGCTGGCCCAGGGCCAGGCCATAGTGCAAAGCCAGTTGATCGTCATGAAGGGCGACCTGACCGCCCTGCCCGCCGGCATCGCCACCGACATGGCGCAGGTGATCGGGCGCAGCGCCAACGTTTCCCTGCCTTCGGGTACGCCGATGCGCCTGGACACCCTGCGCAGCAAACCGGTGGTGCTGCAAGGACAACTGGTGCGGATGATTTCCAGCGGCGCCGGTTTCCGCGTCTCGGCCGAGGCGCGCGCCATCGGCAGCGCCAGCGAAGGCCAGGTGGTGCAGGTGCGCACCCCGGCCGGACAGCAAATCACCGGTGTGGCGCGCAACGGCGGCCTGGTTGAAGTGGCATTTTGAACAAGGGGATCCGGCCCATGCAGCGGCGTGCTAAAGTTTGTCGCAACGCCGCCGATAATTGGACAGATCCCGGAGTTTCATGCTCCGACCAGACGAGGATGATGTTGTGAAAATTACCGATACAGTTCAAAGCACCCCGGCCACGCCCGCGGCCCAGCCGGCTGCGGGCGCCGCCGGCGCGCGCGGCACGGCGGCGAGCAATACCGGCGCCGCCGCGGCCGGCAGCGCCAATACCCAAGGCGCCCAAGACGCCCAGGGCGCCCAGGGCGCCCAGGCGGCCGGCAGCGACAATGTGCGCCTGTCCTCGCAGGGCCAGGCGCTGGCCGCCAGCGCCGCCGGCAGCAGCGCCGTGTTCGACACCAAGAAAGTCGAGCGTATCAAGAGCGCCATCGCCGATGGCCAGTTCCAGGTCAATTCAGACAAAGTGGCGGACGGCTTGCTCGATACGGTCAAGGGCTTGCTGAACTCACGCAAACAATAGGAAAACCCATGCCATCCGCTTCCCCGATGACCACCCTGTGCGAAGAGCAACAGACAATGCAGCAATTGCGCGCCTTGCTGGAGCAAGAACAGCATTACCTGATGAAGGCGGAAATCGAGCACCTGGAAGAGGTGGCGGCGCAAAAATCGGCGCTGGTAACGCGCATGACGCAACTGGCCGGCCAGCGCCACGGCGCCCTGGCGGCGGCCGGCTTCGCGGCCCGCGACGAAGGCATGGAAGGCTGGCTGGCTGGCGGCGCTGAAGCGGACGCCGCCGGCCTGTGGAGCGAGATCCTGGCGATGACGCGCGAAGCCAAGGAATTCAACCGCCTGAACGGCATGCTGATCAACAAACACATGGCTTATACCCAGGGCGCGCTGAATTCGCTGCGCCCGCCGCAGCAAAGCGGCCACATCTACGGCCCCAGCGGCCAGACCACCAGCGGTGGTTCAAATCGCCGTTACGTCATAGGCTGAGGGCGCCTCATCCAGGCTAATGCGCAGCCCGCTCTCGCCACGCCTGGACGAGGCGCCTCGAGGTCCCGATAAATTCCTCTTTTTTATTCCGGAGCGGGAGCGACCGGGGCGTCGTTAGCGGCGCCGGTCGGCACTTCGACCGCGTTGTCGGGCAGGGCCGACAGGATGGTGACGGCGACGCGGCGGTTGCGCGCCCTGCCTTCCGGGGTGTCGTTCGAGGCCACCGGCAGGTTGGCGCCATGGCCGACCGCGGTCAGGCGGGCGGGCGCCACGCCGCTGTCGATGAATAGCCGCACCACGGCGCTGGCGCGCACCGCCGAGAGTTCCCAGTTGGAGGGAAAATTGCCGTTGCTGATAGGCTGGTTGTCGGTATGCCCTTCCACCTGCACCGCATGGGGATCGTCCTTCAGCAGCACCGCCACGGCGCGCAGCGCTTCGTTCGATTGCGCCGTCAGCTTCGCCGCGCCCGGGTCGAACAGCACGCTGGCGTTGATTTCGACGCTGACGCCGCGGCTGTCCTGGGTCACCCTGACCTTGCCTTCCTTGACCAGCGGCGCCAGCGTCGCCAGCAAGTCCTGCGCCAGGCGCGTGAGTTTGGCCTTTTCGCGCAGCAGCGCCTCGGAGCGCTTGCGCAGCGTCGGATTCGGCAGCGGAATGGGCGCTTCCATGGCGATCGGCGGCGCCCCCTTGCGCAAGCCGAAGGCTTCGCCGATGGCGTCGGAAAAAACCCGGTAGCGGCCGGTGTTGACCAGCGCGATCGCATACATCACGACGAAAAAGGCGAACAGCAGCGTGATGAAATCGGCGTAGGAGATCAGCCAGCGCTCGTGGTTGTCGGGCTCTTCGTCGTAAGGCCTGCGCGCGCGCCGCATCATGGTGGTGGTCCCATCGTCCTAGTAGTCGCCGAGCAGGGTGGCGACGCGCTCTTCGATGATGCGCGAATGGTCGCCGCTGGCGATATCGTAAAACACCGCCGCGGTGATCTCGTAATGCACCACCGAGTGGGCGACGATGGCCTTCAGCTTGTTGGCGACCGGGTAAAACAGCAGGTTGGCCAGGCCGACGCCGTAGATGGTCGAGACGAAGGCGACGGCGATGCCGCTGCCCAGCTTTGCCGGGTCGGTCAGGTTTTCCATCACGTGGATCAGTCCCAGCACGGCGCCGAGGATGCCGATGGTGGGCGAATAGCCGGCCGCCGATTCCCATATCTTGACGGCCTGGCGCTCCGCCACTTCGTAGGCGGTGATCTCGGTGTCGAGCATTTGCCGCAGCTTGTCCGGGGCGATGCCGTCGATGATCATGCGCAGGCCCTTGGCGATGAATTTGTCCGGCGTCGCATCCATGTAGCGCTCCAGCGCCAGCATGCCGTCGCGCCGCGCCGTCAGGTTCC
Organism: Janthinobacterium sp.; assembly: GCA_036009485.1. Classification (GTDB taxonomy): domain Bacteria; phylum Pseudomonadota; class Gammaproteobacteria; order Burkholderiales; family Burkholderiaceae_D; genus Janthinobacterium. The sequence continues at coordinate 14,818 of DASYLQ010000562.1, read as the reverse complement.
AGGCGCCGATCTCGCGCGCCAGCGCCTGGCGGCGGTCGGGCGGCGGCGCGAAGACCCACGCCAGCATGCGCATGCCGCGCACGAAGGTGCGCAGCCTGGTCTGCAGCAGCACCGCGCCGAAGGTGCCGATGACGACGATGGCGAAGGCGGCCGGCTGCAGCAGCGACGCCAGCTTGCCGCCGTCCAGCGCCTGGCCGACGAACAGGCCGGCCAGCGCCAGCACCACCCCGGCTACGCTGGCCCAGTCCATGCGTGCTCCCTTAACGTGGCGCGCAGGCGGGCCACCGCCTGCGTATGGAGTTGCGAGACGCGCGATTCCGACACGCCCATCACCGCCCCGATTTCCTTCAGGTTCAATTCCTCTTCGTAGTACAGGCCCATGAGGATCTTTTCGCGCGGCGGCAGCGCGTCGATGGCGTCGATGACCGACTGGCGGAAGTCGGTGTCGAGCAGCGCGCGCAGGGGGTCGGCGTCTTCGTCAAAGCTGTGGCGGTCGAGGAAGCTGTCGTTGCCGTCCGGGTCGTGGAAGTCTTCGTAATACACCAGTTGGTGGCCGCCGCTCTCGGACAGCATGTCCTGGTAGTCGGCCAGCGACAGCTTGAGCTGCCTGGCCACTTCCGATTCGCTGGGCGCATGGCCCAGGCGCTGCTGCAGGGTGCTCATCGCGGCCTCGATCTTGCGCATGTTCTGGCGCGTGCTGCGCGGCAGCCAGTCGCTGCTGCGCAGTTCGTCGAGCATGGCGCCGCGGATGCGCAGCACGGCGTAGGTCTCGAACTGGGCGCCATGGGTTTCCTCGTAGCGGTTGATGGCGTCGAGCAGGCCGATCATGCCGGCCTGCACCAGGTCGTCCACTTCCACCGAAGGCGGCAATTTCGCCTTCATGTGGTGGGCCAGCCGCTTCACCAGCGGGATGTGCTCCGTCAGCAGGTGATCCTTCCCCTTTGTCCCTTTGACCGTATACATAGATTATTTAGGCGCTAAAATGGTTGCTGCTCCCCGTACGGTAAAGTGAAGGCCCGGCCGGCCGCGCGAAACGTCCGGCCAACTGGCGGAACGCCACCGACGCCCCGGCCAGCGGGAACGCATCGACCACCGCGCGTCCCAGCCGCGCGGCGCGATGCAGATATTCGTCGGCCGGCACCGAGCCCATTGACGTCAGGTTCACCGCCAGGTAACGGCTGGCCGCCTGCGCCATATTATCGTATACCACTTTTGCCTCGGATTCGGAAGCCCCCGTGACCAGAATGCCGAAGGGGCGCCGTCCCAGTTCATGGTTCAGGCGCTTGATCATGCAGTAAGCCGCTTTGATCGAATTGGCGCTGTTCGACACCTGCACCACGATTTCCGAGCTGGCCATCAGCGGCACCGGAAAGCTGTCGCCATCGAACTCGCCGTCGACCAGCACGATGCCGGTCTGCTTGACCAGCACGTCGAAGGCCTTGGCCAGGCGGCGCGCCTCGTCGGCGGCGGCGCGCACGCCGACCGGACGCGCAGTCCGGCGCGCGGCGCCGCTGATGGCCACCACGCCGAAGCCTTGCGGCGCCTGGCGGATCACCTGGTCCAGCGCGCATTCCTGGCGCGCCACGTCGAGCAGCGTGGCGCCGCCGGCCAGGCCGAGGCGCGCGGCCACGCCGTATTCGCTGCCGCAGGCGTCGACCAGCAGCACCTCGTTGCCGGCGCGCGCCAGCGAGGCGCCCAGGTTGACCAGCATGGCGCCCTTGTCGTCCTGCGGCGTGGCGGAAAGGAAGGTGACGATGCGCGGCCTGGGGCCGGCCAGCATGCGCCGCAAGCCTTCGGCCTGATCGAAGTCGAAATTAGCCAAGATGCACCCCATGCAAAGCGTTATGCGCAGCGCCGGTGTGGGCCATCAGCAGCGGCAATTCGGCGTCGGAATACTGGCTGGCGGCGCTGTCGCGTTTCAGCTTGAAGGCGCGGTCGATCAGGTAGCCGCGGTCGGCCAGGTGCAGGTCTTCCGGCACGCGCTGGCCGTTCGATACATAGAACAGGTTCAGCTTCTGGCGGATCACCACGTCGAGCACATTGCCGATCGAGGCCGCTTCGTCCAGCTTGGTCATGATGCAGCCGGCCAGGCCGCTGCCCTGGTAGGCGCGCACCACTTCGTTGAGGGTTTCCTGGGTCGCGGTCGAGTTCAGGCACAGCAGCCGCTTGACGTCGGCGCCGGCGCCCGACAGCATCGCCACCTGCTCGGTCACCATCCGGTCGCGCTGGCTGACGCCGACCGTGTCGATCAACACGGTATGCTTGTTTTTCAATTCCTTGAGGGCGATGCGCAGGTCGGCCTCGTCCTTCACCGAGTGCACCATCACGCCGAGGATCTTGCCGTAGATGCGCAGCTGCTCGTGGGCGCCGATGCGGTAGGCGTCGGTGGTGATCAGGGCCAGCTTCTCGGGGCCGTGGCGCATCACGCAGCGCGCCGCCAGCTTGGCGGTGCTGGTGGTCTTGCCGACGCCGGTCGGGCCGACCAGGGCGAAGACGCCGCCCTGCTCCAGCATCGCATCCTCGTTGGCCACGGTCTGCAGGTTGCGTCCCAGGACGGTCTTGATCCAGCGCAGGCTGTCGGCGGCGTTGCGCCCGGCCGGCAGCTTGTCGATCAGGTAGCGCGCCAGCGTGGCGGAAAAACCGGCCGCCAGCATCTCGCGCAGCACGGCGGCCTTTTGCGGCTCGCGCTGCTGGGTCGAACCCCAGGACAGTTCGGCCAGCTGGGTTTCCATCATGCCGCGCATGGCGCGGATTTCGCTCATCATGCCGCTCATTTCGACGGCGGCGCTGTCCTTGGCCTGGGCGATGGCGGCGGTCATCATCTGCTGCATGCGGCCCATGTCGACCGTCTCGGCGGCGGCCGGGGCGCGCGGCGCCGGCGCTTCCATGTAGGAACGCGGCTGGGCCATCGCCGTAGCGGGCGCCGGCGCCGCCAGCGAGGCGGCATCGTCGTTGGCCAGGGCGAGGATTTCGACCACGCCGTCGCTGGGCCGGTTCGACAGGATGACGGCGTCCGGGCCGAGCGCGTCGCGCACTTTGCGCAACGCTTCGCGCGAGGTGGCCGCCGTGAATTTTTTCACGTTCATGGCAGGCTCCGGGTAAAAACGGGCGGGCGGATTGTTGCGTGCTTACTTGTGACCATCATCGACTCCTGTTACATGAGGTCGCGCCTTCGACATGAAGCGCAGATCACTCTGACAGGATCGATTATTGACGATGCACCCGGGAAACCATCGGTGGAACAGGAAGGGAAATCGGGCGTATTTCGGATTCGCCGGCACCTTGCGCCGCCGCGGCGGACGCAGCGGCGATGAAATTACTGAGCGCCGACCAGCGCCGTGACGCGTATCGTCTTGGTTTCCGGAATTTCGGCGTGCGACAACACCTTCAGCTGCGGCAAGGCGCGGCGCAGGAAACGCGACAGCAAGGCGCGCAATTGCCCCGGCACCAGCAGCACCGGCGTCAGGCCCAGCGCTTCCTGCTGGGCGGCGGCGCGGCCGGCTTGCTGGGCGATGGTGTCGGCCAGGCCGGGCTCGATGCCGGCGCCGTCCGGGCCGCTGGTTTGCAGCGCCTGCATCAGCAAGCGTTCCAGGCGGTTGTCCAGGGTCATTACCGACAGCTCGGCCGAGCCAGGGAAAAGCTGCTGCACGATGGCGCGGCCCAGCGCAATGCGCACCAGCGCCGTCAGCTCGGTCGGATCGCTCACTAGCGGCGCGTGCTCGGCCAGCGTTTCGATGACGGTGCGCATGTCGCGGATGTGCACGCCTTCGGCCAGCAGGTTTTGCAGCACTTTTTGCAGGCCGGACAGCGACACCATCTTCGGCACCAGGTCTTCCACCAGTTTCGGCGATTCCTTGCCCAGGTGGTCCAGCAGCGCCTGCACTTCGCCGCGGCCCAGCAATTCCGAGGCGTGCGTGGTGATCAGGTGGTTCAAGTGGGTGGCGATGACGGTGCCGGCATCGACCACGGTATAACCCATGCCCTGGGCCTGGTCGCGCAAGCCGGCGTCGACCCAGATCGCCGGCAGGCCGAAGGCCGGGTCGGTGGTGGCCATGCCCGGCAAGGTGCCGCTGGCCATGCCCGGATTAATTGCCAGGAACTGGCCGTTGAAGGCTTCGCCGCCGCCCACTTCGACGCCCTTGAGCGTGATGCGGTAGGCGGAAGGCTTCAATTCCAGGTTGTCGCGGATATGCACAGGCGGCGCCAGGAAACCGACTTCCTGGGCGAATTTCTTGCGGATGCCCTTGATGCGTTTCAGCAATTCGCCGCCCTGGCCCTTGTCGACCAGCGGAATCAGGCGGTAACCCACTTCCAGGCCCAGCGTATCGACCGGCATGATGTCTTGCCAGCTGGCTTCTTCCTGTTCCGGCGCCGGCGCCGCCGGCGCTTCGCTCTGCGCCTTCGCCTTGGCGGCGGCGGCGGTGGCGGCGACGCTGGCCGGGCCGCGCTTGTTGAGCAGGTAGGCCGAACCGCTCAGCAGGCCGGCCAGCAGCAGGAACACCAGGTTCGGCATGCCCGGGATCACGCCCATGCCGCCGATGATGCCGGCGGTGATGTACAGCACTTGCGGCTTGCCGAACAACTGGCCCACCACCTGGGTGCCGATGTCTTGTTCGCTGGCGACGCGCGAGACGATGATACCGGCCGCGGTGGAAATGATCAGCGAGGGCAATTGCGCCACCAGGCCGTCGCCGATCGCCAGCAGCGTGTAGTTTTTCAATGCGTCGGCGAAATTCATGTCGTGCTGTACCAGGCCAACCACCAGGCCGCCGACGATATTGATGACGGTGACCATGATGCCGGCCACGGCGTCGCCACGCACGTATTTGCTGGCGCCGTCCATGGCGCCGTAGAATTCGGCTTCCTGCGCCACTTCGCCGCGGCGGCGGCGGGCGTCGGCTTCGCCGATCAGCCCGGCGTTGAGGTCGGCGTCGATGGCCATCTGCTTGCCCGGCATGGCGTCCAGGGCGAAGCGCGCGCCCACCTCGGCGATACGCCCGGCGCCCTTGGTGACGACGGTGAAGTTGATGATGGTAAGGATGATGAAGACGACGATGCCGACCGCGTAGTTGCCGCCGATAAGGAAGTGGCCGAATGCTTCGATCACCTTGCCGGCGGCGGCGGCGCCGGTGTGGCCTTCGGTCAGCACGACGCGGGTGGAGGCGACGTTGAGCGACAGGCGCAGCATCGTCGACACCAGCAGCACGGCCGGGAAGGCCATGAAGTCGAGCGGCTTGACGGTGTACAGGCTGGTCAGCAGGACGATGATGGATAGCGCGATATTGAAGCTGAACAGTACGTCGAGGATAAAGGCCGGCAGCGGCAAGACCATCATCGACAGCAGCATGATGATCAGGATAGGCGCGGCCAGCCCCTTGTTGGCGCCGGCGGCAAGGCCGCTCATCCAGGCCGGCAATCTCAAGCTGTTCATGGTGTTGCTCCGTTAAAAGACATGTTTATGCAATATTGCCGGGCTGGCCAGGCTGCGCGCCCGGCTGCGCCTTCGCCTGCGCGGCGGGATTGAGCGGATCGAGTTCGGGCGGCACGTCGAGTTTCTTCGGCTGGCCGGGACGCGACCCACCGTGCTTGCCGTAGGCGCGCAACTGGAAGACATAGGCCAGCACTTCCGCCACCGCGGCGTACAGCGCTTCCGGAATTTCGTCGTCGATCTCGGTATGCTTGTGCAGGGCGCGGGCCAGGGCCGGCGCTTCCAGGATCGCCACCTTGTTTTCGGCGGCGATGGCGCGGATCTTCGCCGCCACCTCGTCGCTGCCCTTGGCCACCACTTTCGGCGCGCCGCGCGCACCCTCGGTGTACTTCAGCGCCACTGCGTAATGGGTCGGGTTGGTCACCACCACGTCGGCGGTCGGCACCGCCGCCATCATGCGCCGGCGCGACATTTCGCGCTGCAACTGGCGGATCTTGGCCTTGATTTGCGGATTGCCGTTGGCTTCCTTGTTTTCCTGAACCCTTTCCTGGCGCGTCATCTTGAGCTTGTTGGCGTAATGCCAGATCTGGTAGGGGCCGTCGATCGCCGCGATCAGGCCGAGCGAGCCGACGATGATCATGAAGGCGCTCATCAGCAGATCGACCATGTGGGCGCTGCCGGCGCGCAGCGATTCCGAGGCCAGCGCCAGCACGGCGTCTTGCTGGTGGCGCATCACCAGCCAGGAAACGATACCGACCAGGAGGGCCTTGGCGACTGCCTTCAGCAGTTCGACCAGGGCATTCGTCGAGAACATATTGCCCAGGCCGCGGGCCGGATCGAGTTTCATGAAATTCGGCGCCACCGCCTTGCCGCTGAAGAGCCAGCCGCCGACCAGCACCGGCGAAGCCAGCGCCACGCCCATGACGACAAAGCCCAGCGGCAGGCAGGACAGCAGCACGCTGCCGATGTCGGCCGAGATGCGCTGGATCATCGCATCGGGATCGAAGATTTGCCCGCGGTCCATTGAAAAACCGGACACCATGATCGCCATCAGCCGCCGCGTCACGCTCTCGCCGGCGGCCCACAGGCAGGCGCCGGCCGCCATCAGCACGGTAAACGTCGCCACCTCGCGCGAGCGCGGGACGTCGCCTTCCTCACGCGCCTGCTCGAGGCGCTTCTCTGACGCGGCTTCGGTCTTTTCGGCGTCGCTGTCTTCTGCCATCAAAAACTCCGGTGAAGTCCGCCGCGCCTGGAATAAGGCGGGAGTCACGGACTGGGCAGAGCAGATTATTGACGATCAGGGCGCCCGGCCATCGGTGGAACAGGGATGGATTTCCCGCGCTTTTCAACTTTGCCTTAAGGAAACCTCAAAACAGGCCGGGCTTCAACGGCCTTTGCGCGCCACGGCCTGGGTCACCGTTTGTTCGATGGCGCCGAATACCGACTTGCCTTCGCCGTCGAGCATCTCGATGCGGATGGTGTCGCCGAAGCGCATGAACGGGGTGTGCGCCTCGCCCTTGGCAATGATTTCGAGGCAACGTTTTTCGGCGATGCAGGCATAACCGCGGCCGGCATCCTTGTTCGAGACGGCGCCGGTGCCGACGATGCAGCCGGCGCGGGCGTTGCGGCTTTTCACCAGGTGCGCCAGCAATTGCGGGAAATTGAAGGCCATGTCGACGCCGGCGTGCGGCTGCCCGGCCAGCTTGCCGTTCAAGGCCGCACGCAGCGGCAGATGCACCTTGCCGCCCTTCCAGGCATCGCCCAGCTCGTCCGGCGTCACCGCCACCGGGGAAAACGCCGCCGCCGGACGCGATTGCAGGAAGCCGAAGCCTTTCGCCAGCTCGTCCGGGATCAAATTGCGCAGCGCCACGTCGTTACTCAGCATTAATAGCCGGATGTTCAGGAAAGCCTGGTCCGGCGTCGCGCCCATGGCGACGTCGTCGGCGATGGCGGCCAGGCCGGCTTCGAAGTCGATGCCCCATTCCTCGTGGGCCAGGGCAATGTCGTCGTGCGCTCCCAGCAGTTCGTCGCTGCCGCCCTGGTACATCAGCGGGTCGCTGCGCAGCGATTCCGGCATCTCGGCCCGGTTCGCCTTGTGCAGCAGGGCGACATGGTTCAGGTAAGCGGCGGCGACGCTGCGCTGATAAGCCCGCGGCAACGGCGCCATGCAATTTTTCGGCTCGAACTCGAAACCGCGGTGCCCGCGTCCCTGGTTGAGTTGCTGGTAGATGGCGTCGAGTTGCGGGGAGATGAAGGGCCAGTCGTCGAGCGCCGCCTGCAGTGTGGGGGCGATGCCATCGGCCAGCGCGGCGCTTTTCAAATCGCGCGCGACGATCGCCAGTTGGCCGTCACGCGTGCCATCTTTAAGTGTTGCAAGTTTCATGGGATCAAAAGAATGAAGAAGAGCGCTGGTGGCCACTAGCGGCCACCAGCTTGGCCGGCGCCCAGGCGGGCGTCAAAGCGAGGCCGGGATCAAAGCGGCGCCAGCAGCGCCAATTGCTCGGGAGTGAGGTAACACCATTCGCCTTCGGCCAGGCCTAGCGATTCCAGCGTCAGGCTGCCGATGGCGGCGCGGTGCAAGGCGCTGCAATGGTTGCCGGCGGCGGCCAGCATGCGCTTGACCTGGTGGTACTTGCCCTGCTCCAGCACGATCTCGAGCAAGCGCTCGCCGCGCTTTTCACAACTCACGGCCGCCAGCGGCGCCGGCTCGTCGTGCAACTGCACGCCCGCCAGCAGCATGGCGACCAGGGCCTCGCTGACCGGCTCCTGCGTCGTCGCCCGGTACAGCTTCGACACATGGCGCTTGGGCGAGGACTGGGCGTGGATGAAGGGACCGTCGTCGGACATCAGCAGCATGCCGGTGGTGTCGTGGTCGAGGCGGCCGACCGGCTGCACTTCGCGCCAGGTAAATTGCTCCGGCAGCAAGGTCAGCACGCCGGGATGGTGGCTGGGCTTGCGCGAGCATTCGACATTCGCCGGCTTGTTCAGGGCGATGTAGAGGTGTTCGCGGTATACCCATTCCTCGTCGAAAATGGTGAAGACCAGGCCCTCGGTCTCTATCGGGTTGCGGTAACTGGTTTGTACTGTGCCGGCGATGCCGACTTCGCCATCGTCGATGAGGGCGCGGCAATATTTGCGGGTGCCGAAACCTTGCGATTGCAAGATGCGGTCTAGGGATAATTTACTCATGGACCAGACTTTAACAGAAGCCGCCGCGCCGGTGAAGGCAGAGCCCGCGCGCCTGGCGCGGCCATTCCGGCATGGTGGGCACGGGCCTCAGGCGCCAGTGCCGGCGCCCGCCGGGAAGGCTGAAAACTTGCCGAACGCCGCCTTAAGCCAATTTTAAGTGATATTAACCAGACGCAACAAGTACGTTTGACACAGATCAATCATCAAAAAGATTCTATAGATAAACTCAAACGCAATTAGGAATCGGCTTAATAAATGTCGGAAAAATAGTCAGCAACACCCCTGGATCGAAGTCTCACAAGGATATCGTATGAAGCAGATCGAACAAACCCATGCCGACGCTCTTTTGCAGACCTGCCGGATCAGACTGGCGAAGGAACAGTCTGCGCTGCACGCCACCAGGCTGGCTCTGGCGCGCTGGACCAGTGCCGCCGACTATGCCGAGTTACAGATGATGCGCATCGCGCCGCCGTCCATCCAGTCGCGCTGGTGCGCGCAGACTCAGCAAGGATTCACGGCCTGGCTGGCGGGGGGAGGATTTGCGCAGGCGGGATCGCAAGCGGAGAAGGAAACGGCGCCGGAGCAGCTCGGGCTGGAAGAAATGCAAGTCCCGCCTGGCCATGATTGCAGCTGTCTGGCCTGATGATGACAGGGCGGCGGTTGCCATTGACAGCGAGCGCCGATGCAGTAAGTGCCAATGAAAACAGCGGCTGATGCCGCTGTTTTCATGCCCTGTGAAGGGCACCCCGAAGGGATGCGAGGAATCGAAATTCTCTCAAAGCCGCATCGTCAATGCGAGTGAGTAGTTCTGTTTAGCCAAGATTATTCGGACAACGAGATACACTACTTATTTCGGCCTCCGTGGAAAAGAACTACCCGTTTACTATAGGTCACCCCGCCATTTTTTCAAGAACAATCAAGCGGTCCCGACAATCTTTCAAGCGGCCGTCCTATCGCATGCTTGGCTTCACGCCTTGCAATGCCGACTTCATGGCGCCGCCGCCCATTGCGGCGCCGAATTTTTTCAGCACCCGCTCCGGCAAGCCTTCATGCTGGGTGTAGTCGACGATGTCTTCCGCCTTGACGATGTCGCGCGCCACGCTGTCGACGGTGCCGAAACCGTCGGCCAGGCCCATGTCGACGGCCTTGGCGCCAGTCCAGAACAGGCCGGAAAAGGTTTCCGACGTTTCTTTCAGGCGCTTGCCGCGGCCGGTGCGCACCACCTGGATGAATTGCTGGTGGATTTCATCCAACATCGTCTGGGCATAGGCCTTGCTCTTCTCGCTCATCGGGCTGAACGGATCCATGAAGCCCTTGTTTTCGCCGGCCGTCAGCAGGCGGCGCTCGATGCCGACCTTTTCCATGACCCCGGTAAAGCCGAATCCATCCATCAGCACGCCGATGGAGCCGACCACGCTGGCCTTGTTCACATAGATATCGTCGGCCGCCGCGGCGATGTAATACCCGCCCGAGGCGCACATTTCATCGACCACCACGTACAGCGGCTTGGCCGGGTAGCCTTTGCGCAAGCGCAGGATTTCATCGACGATCATGCCGGCTTGCACCGGGCTGCCACCCGGGCTGTTGATGTGCAGCACGATGGCGACCGAGCCGGAATCGGAAAAGGCCTTGTCCAGCGCCGGGATGACGACGGCGGCCGAGCCGCTGCCTTGTGCTTCGATGGCGCCGTCGATGTCGATCAGCGCGGTATGCCGGCCCAGCGTGTCGTCGCTGCCGCCGAAACTGAAATCGAAATAATTCAGCAAGCCGAACAGGACGATCAGCAGGAAGGCGATCTTGAAGAAAATGCCCCAGCGCCGGTGCAGGCGCTGTTCCTTGAGGGTGGCGAAGACCAGCTTTTCCAGGACTTCGCGCTCCCAGTTGGGGCCGTGCGCGACCGTTGCGCCCGCTGCCGCGGCTAATTTTCCGGCGTACTGGCCTGCGGCGTCCGAGCCGCCACCGCTGTCGTGGTTGGTGTTGTCGTTCATAATATATCTGCTTGAATGATCGGTATTCGCTGTGTTCGCTGTGTTCGCTGTATTCGCGATACTCGCGTATCTGCGCTACGGCCGCTCCGCTCAGGCGCGCGCCGGCCGGACATAGTCGTCGGGCAGCCAGAACAGTTTCTGGTCGCGCTCGACCAGCGCGATGGGACGCAGGCGCCCGCCCTTGCACGGTCCGCCTGCGCAAAAACCGCTTTCCGGCACGTAGAGCGCGCCATGGGTCGAACACATCAGGTACAAGCCGCTGGACTCGAAAAACTCGCCCTCGGCCCAATCGAGTTCGATCGGCACGTGGGCGCAGCGGTTCAGGTAGGCGTAAGCCTTGCCGCCGTAGCGCACGGCAAAACCGGTGGCGTCGGCGCCGCCGGCCGTGACCGCAAAACGCACGCCCTTGCCGCCTTCCGGCACGGCGTCGGCGGCGCACAGCAGGATTTCCAGGGTGGCCGTTTCGCTTTGCTGCGTCATCATGCGTTCTCGTTTAGCCATTGGTGCAACTCGGTTACCGTCGCGGCCGAATAAATCGGGCTGCAGGCGGCCAGTTGCTCGACCGGATGGGCGCCATATTGGACGGCGATGCCGGAGGCGCCGGCATTATTTGCCATCAGCAAATCATGGCTGGTATCGCCTATCATCACGGTACGCTGCATGTCCTGGCCCAGTTCGCGCGTCAATTCCTGCAGCATGGCTGGATGTGGCTTGGAAAATGTCTCATCCGCGCAACGGGTTGCGTCGAACATCGACAGTAGTTTGAAGGCGTTCAGTGAGCGGTTCAAGCCGACCCGGCTTTTGCCCGTGGCGACCGCCAGGAAATACGCCTGATGCGATAACTCTTGCAACATCTCGCGCACGCCGTCGAACAGCACCAGTTCATGGTCTTTCGACAAATAATGGTAGCGGTAGCGCTCCACCATGCGCGGGTAATATTTGGCATCGATATCCGGCATGGCCGCCTGCATCGCTTCATGCAGGCCGAGGCCGATCACGTGCGCGGCGGCGGAATCGTGCGGGATCGGCAAGCCCAGGTCCTTGGCCGAGGCCTGGATGCACTTGACGATGGTCGAGGTACTGTCCATCAGCGTGCCGTCCCAATCGAAGACGATCAAATCAAATAGCTTTCTTGCCATGTCTCCCGACGGCTATCGCGGCCGGCTCCTTATCTGATATTAATGGGGGGATTGTTATTAATAAAATAATGAATAGCGGTGGCGACACATTGGACGTTATCTTTAACGCAAATTGATGCGAATTGTAATCGCAAATGTGGGAAGCGACGGTTTATCTGTCAACGCCCTGCCTGGACCAGCGGTTTCCCCAAGCTTAACAAGAAGCGTTGGCATTCGGCGGCCAGCGCTGCGTTGAGTGTGACGGGCTGGCCCGTCTCCGGATGGGCAAAGGTGATTTGATGGGCGTGCAAAAACATGCGTTTCAGGGCGCCGCGCGTATTGTCGGCCTTCAGCAGCGCGCGGTTCAGCGCGAAATCGCCGTATTTGTCATCGCCGGCGATGGCGAAGCCCGAGGAAGACAGGTGGACGCGGATCTGGTGGGTGCGCCCGGTCTTCAGTTCGGCTTCCAGCAGGGCGAATTCGGGAAATTTCGAAATCAGGCTGAACACCGTGTGCGAAGCCAGGCCGTCGGCCTGCACCGCGACGCGGCGCTCGCCTTCGGCGGTGGTGTATTTATGCAAGGGCAGCTTGATGTGCTGGCGCGCGTTTTTCCAGTCGCCATGCACCAGCACCAGGTAGCGCTTGTCGGTCAGGCCGTCGCGCATTTGTTCATGCAGATTGGTCAGCGCCGAGCGTTTTTTGGCCAATAACAACAGGCCGGACGTATCCCGGTCGAGCCGGTGCACCAGTTCGAGGAACTTGGCATCGGGGCGCGAGGCGCGCAATTGCTCGATCACGCCGAAGGACACGCCCGAACCGCCGTGCACGGCGACGCCGGCCGGCTTGTCGATGACGAGCAGGTGGGCGTCTTCGAAAATAATGCTGAATTCGGCGGGCGGCGCATTGTTTTCCGCCTTTTCCGCCACCCGAACCGGCGGGATGCGCACGACATCGCCCTGTTCCAGGCGATATAACTGGTCGATCCGGCCTTTATTGACGCGGACTTCGCCGGAACGCAGGATGCGGTAAATATGGCTTTTGGGGACGCCCTTGCAGACTCTCAACAAATAATTGTCTATTCGCTGACCAGCGTCTTCTTCATTGATAGTGACGAATTGTGCTTGCGGCAGAACCACTGTTGAAGGGGGAACAACATCATTTTGCATCTTCATTTTCCATGTCTTCCCAGAAATCTCTCTAAGTCCTTCATTTTGAATATATAATCGTTTTCGCTGCGGTTCTAACTGCTGCTGGTGTAAGAATAAAAGCACATTTTACACAGGGGCATCTCCACCGGCCTCGCCAAATTGCAAATTCGATGGAAAAAACGTATATGCACCACCCTTGCGCGAATCAAGGTTGCACCGTTGTTGTAATCGGATGCGGCGTGAGGGTGTCGAATGAGAAGGTTACGGATTGTAAGGATAAGTACCGGTTAGCAGGGCCATGCCGTGCTCGCCGGTTGATGAAGTTGATAACGCTTGCCGTTTTCGCCAAACCCGATGTTTCAGCCTTGTCGTGCGCAGAATTTTAAGTACTTAAAGACGCACACATTATCGCGGGTTCCCGATGAAGGGCTGACAGCCCCGGCATCCTGCCCTTGATAAGCAAGCCTGGCGACGATTTGGCTCTGAATTTGCGCATGGCCTGCACTCTCTGCCCCTGGCGACGCCGGGCAGCATCAGAAGAGCCGCAAGCGATGTCCGCACTCGGCATGTCGATCAGCCTCATTTGCGCCCTGTTGTGGCGACAGCGCACAGCGTTGTTGCGCCGCACCACCAGGCATACCCACCGTTGCCCTCCCGCTCGCGCGTATATCCCTGTACTTTCGCCGCTTTTACGGAAGCGGCACCAAGATGGCCCAAGGGTCGCGGAGTTATAAAAATGAAACGTATGTTGTTTAACGCTACGCAGCAAGAAGAGCTGCGCGTAGCCATTGTCGATGGTCAGAAACTGATCGATATCGATATCGAAACCGCCGGGCGCGAACAGCGCAAATCAAATATCTACAAAGGCGTCATCACCCGCATCGAACCATCGCTGGAAGCCTGCTTCGTCAGCTACGGCGAAGACCGCCACGGCTTCCTGCCGTTCAAGGAAGTGGCGCGCACCTATTTCCGTGAAGGCGTGGACGTGCGCACCGCTTCCGTCAAGGAAGCCTTGCGCGAAGGCCAGGAAATCATGGTTCAGGTGGAAAAGGAAGAGCGCGGCAACAAGGGCGCCGCCCTGACCTCCTTCGTGTCGCTGGCCGGCCGCTATCTGGTGCTGATGCCGAACAACCCGCGCGGCGGCGGCGTGTCGCGCCGCGTCGAAGGGGAAGAGCGCCAGGAATTGCGCGAAACCATGGATAAGTTGGACTTGCCTTCTGGCATGTCCGTGATCGCCCGCACCGCCGGCATCGGCCGCAACGTCGATGAATTGCAATGGGACTTGAATTACCTGATGCAACTCTGGCGCGCCATCGAAGGTGCCGGCAAATCGGCCGCCGGGGCTTTCCTGATCTACCAGGAATCGTCGCTGGTGATCCGCGCGATCCGCGACTACTTCCAGCCGGACATCGGCGAGATCCTGATCGACACCGACGACATCTACGAGCAGGCCCATCAGTTCATGAGCCACGTGATGCCCGACATGGTGCACCGCGTCAAGCGCTACAGCGACGACGTGCCGCTGTTCTCGCGCTTCCAGATCGAACACCAGATCGAAACCGCCTACGCGCGCACCGTGCCGCTGCCATCGGGCGGCGCGATCGTCATCGACCACACCGAAGCGCTGGTCTCGGTCGACGTCAACTCGGCGCGCGCCACCCGCGGCTCCGACATCGAAACCACTGCCTTCAATACCAATTGCGAAGCGGCCGAAGAAGTGGCCCGCCAGCTGCGGCTGCGCGACCTGGGCGGCCTGATCGTGATCGACTTCATCGACATGGAAGTGGCCAAGAACCAGCGCGAAGTCGAACAGCGCCTGAAAGACGCGCTGCACCACGACCGCGCGCGCGTCCAGATGGGCAAGATCTCGCGCTTCGGCCTGATGGAACTGTCGCGCCAGCGCCTGCGTCCTTCGCTGTCCGAAGGCTCGCACGTGACCTGCCCGCG
>DASYLQ010000561.1:0-12433 GCA_036009485.1 Janthinobacterium sp. | reverse complement strand
AGCGGCAGCACGGTCCAGGCCGACGGATCGTCGCGGTAATCGCTGGTCGACAGGTTGTTGGCCCGGGTTTCGATCGGCAGCAAGCGGATCGACGGCGCCCAGGCTGCTTCGTGCAGCAGCTCGGTCGGGCACATCGTCGTGCGCCCGGCGGCGGAGGGCAGGATGCGCTGGCCATAGTCGGCGAAGAAGATGGCGTTGATCAATTCCGATTTGCCGCGCGAAAATTCGGCGACAAAGGCCACCGATAGCTTGTCGTCGGCCAGCCGGGCCAGGCTGCGGCCCAGGCGCTGCTCGGTGGCGGCGTCGCTGAGTTCGGCGGCGCCGGTCCAGGCCTGGTATTTTTTGAGGGCCGCGACGACACCCTGGCGCCAGGCGCCGTATTGTTCAAAATCCCTCGCGATGGTGCTGACACTGCTCACGTTGCCCCCAAAGACTGCCTTGTTTGCCGGACTATGCTGAAACGACAATGAAACGACGATGAAACGGCGGCGCCTAGCGCTGGCAGCTGACGCAATAAAAAGTCGAGCGCTGCCCCTGCTTGATCTGCCGCACCGGCGTGCCGCAGACGCGGCAGGGCACGCCAGCACGATCATAGACGAAATAGGTCTGCTGGAAATAGCCGGACTGGCCATTGACGCTAATAAAGTCGCGCAAAGTGCTGCCGCCCTGGACAATTGCCGCCGCCAGGATCTCGCGGATCGCCTGCGCCAGCTTTTCATAGCGGGCCAGGCCGATTCGGCCGGCCGGGGTCTTGGGATTGATGCCGGCGCGGAACAGGCTTTCGGAACAGTAGATATTGCCGACGCCGACCACCAGGTCGCCCGCCATCAGCACTTGCTTGATCGAGGCGCTGCGCCGGCGCGTCAGGCGGTGCAGCAATGCGCCGGAAAAGCCGTCTTCCAGCGGCTCCACGCCGAGGCCGCGCAACAGCAGGTGCTGGCCGATATCGCCTTCGCCGGCGCCATGCCACAGCACGGCGCCGAAGCGGCGCGGATCGGTCATGCGCAGCACTTTCTGGCCGGCGCCGTCGTCGACCACCAGGTCGAAATGGTCGTGCTTTTGCGGCGGCACGCCGGGCGGCAGCACGCGCAGGTGGCCGGACATGCCGAGGTGGATGATCAGGGTGCCGTGCTCGAAGTTCAGCAACAGGTATTTGCCGCGCCGGCCGGTGCCGAGCACGGTGCGGCCGGACAGGTTTTGCGCCAGGCCGGGCGGGAAGGGCCAGCGCAGGCCGTCGCGGCGCAGCACGACATGGCGCACGGCGCGCCCTTCGACGTGGGGCGCGACGCCGCGCCGGGTGACTTCAATTTCTGGCAGTTCTGGCATGATTACTTGAAGTATGAAAAGAGTGACCTGCTAAGAATTGTGGGGAAGAATTAACCTGTCCTTAAGCTGGCGTACACACATATTTGGTTACACTACTGACATACGCAAGTATTTTGTTGGGCGTAGAATCCAATTTTGTCTGTCTAGCCAGGAACGTCCCTTGAAAAAAGCTTTCGTCATTGTAACTCTCTCGGCCGCGCTGTCGGCGTGCGCCGTGGCGCCGCAACAGCAAGACGGACCCGCCGTTCCCGTGGCGCCCGCAGTCGTTCCGCCGCCGCCGGCGCTGGACCAGGCCGGCAAGACGGACCAGCCCGATGCCGACAAAGCCGACGCCGACAAAGTCGACACCGACCAGCCCGGCGCGCCCGGTTCCCTGACGACGCGCGGCGAAGTCTTGCCGAACGTCGAGTTGAGCAGCGACTTGCTGTACAAGCTGACCGCGGCCGAGCTCGATCTCAAGCGCGGCAACTGGCAGGGGCCATATGTGACGATGATGGGCGTGGCCCAGCAGACGCGCGATCCGCGCATCGCCCACCGTGCTCTTGAAATCGCGCTGGCCGCCAAGGCCGGCGGCGAAGCGCTGGCGGCGATCCGCCTGTGGCACGAGCTGGCGCCGGATTCGGAAGAGGCGACCCAGTATTTCCTCGGCTTTATCGTGCTCAGCGACCAGCTGGAAGAATCCGAGCCTATCTTCGCCAAGGAACTCAAGGATGCCTCGCCTGCGTCGCGCGGCGCCGTCATGTTCCAGATGCAGCAAATCCTCGCGCGCGCCAAGGACAAGCTGGTCGCCTTCGCCATGCTCGAGCGCCTGCTGAAACCCTACGGCGACATGCAGGAAGCCCATCTGGTGCTGGCGCAGGGCGCCTACGGCCTGGGCGAACCGAAGCGGGCCGAGCGCGAAGCGCAAAAGGCGCTGGCCATCAAGCCCGATTCCGAACTGGCCATCCTGACCCTGGCGCAGGTGACGCAGGATCCGGCGGCGGTGACGGCCCTGGTGACGGACTTCCTGCAAAAGAACCCGGGCGCGCGCGACGTGCGCACGGCGTATGCGCGCATGCTGGTCGACCAGAAGCAATATGAGCAAGCGCGCCAGCAATTCCTGATTTTGCTGAAGGACCAGCCCGACAATGTGGCGACGCTGTACGCGCTCGGCATCATGTCGATGGAATTGAACGACACGGCGACGGCCGAAACTTATTTCAAGCAATTCCTGACGACGATGGCCGGCAAGCCCAAAGCCGAGCAAGATCCCTCCAAGGTGCTGATGATCCTGTCGCAGATCGCCGAAGACCGCGGCGACCTGAACGGCGCGGTGCAGTGGCTGGACAAGGTCGACAGCAGCGATGAGCGGCCGTATTTCAACGCCCGCATCCGCCGCGCCCAACTGATCGCCAGGCGCGGCGACATCGACAGCGCGCGCAAGTCGCTGGCCGAGCTGAAACCCGGCAATGCCGACGAAGAAACGCAGATCCTGCTGGCCGACGCCCAGATCCTGCGCGACGGCGGCTACGACAAGAGCGCCTTCACGGTGCTGCAAGGCGGCGTCGAGCGCTTCCCGGACAGCCCTGACCTGCTGTACGACTTTGCGCTGGCGGCGGAAAAGGTCGGCGACCTGCAGGTGATGGAAACCAGCTTGCGCCGCGTCATCGCCCAGGTGCCGGACAACCAGCATGCCTACAACGCCCTCGGCTACGCCTTTGCCGAACACAATGTGCGCCTGGACGAAGCCTATGAATTGATCGACAAGGCGCTGAAACTGGCGCCGGGCGACCCTTTCATCATGGATAGCATGGGCTGGGTGCAATACCGCCTCGGCCACTTGCCGGAAGCCGAGGACTTGCTGCGCCGCGCCTACGCGGTGCGGGCCGATCCGGAGATCGCCGTGCACCTGGGCGAAGTGCTCTGGCAAAAGGGCGACAAGGACAATGCGCAAAAGATGTGGCGCGAAGCCAAGGCCAAGGATCCGGCAAATGACAGCCTGAAAAATACCCTGGCGCGCCTGAACCTGAGCTTGTAGTACATTCTTACCTGCGCGACAATGGCCCGGCCGGGTTATCTGCCGGGCCGTTTTTTTCGATGGCTTTCCCGATTTTTTTATGTTCCCATGGCGCCAATAAAACTGCTGACTGTCACCTTGCTGAGCGCGCTGCTGGCCGCCTGCGCCACCACGCCCACGGGGCCGCTGCCGGCGACGCCGGTGGCGCCTTACCGCGACAACATCGGCCTGAGCGGCCGCCTGGCGGCGAATTATGAAAAGGATGGCAAGGGCGAATCGGTGTCCAGCGTCAAATTCATCTGGAAGCAGAGCGCGGCCGGCACCGATATCACGCTGTATTCGCCGCTGGGCCAGACCGTGGCCAGCATCAGCGTGATGCCAACGCAGGCGACGCTGACAGAAAGCGGCAAGCCGCCGCGCAGCGCCGCCGACATCGACACCCTGAGCGCGCAGGCGCTGGGCTGGGCCCTGCCGGTGTCCGGCTTGCGCGAGTGGTTGCAGGGTTACGCGGCGGCGGCCGACGGCAGCCGCTTTATCGCTTCGCAAAAAAATGACAGCGTCACCACGCGCGATGGCTGGCGCCTGCATTATGTGTCCTGGCAAGACGGCAAGCCGGACGCGCCGCCGCAGCCCAAGCGCATCGACGCCGAGCGCAGCGCCACCGCCTCCGCCGCCGAAGTGGCGATCCGCATCGTCATCGACGAGCCGGATAAGCCATGAGCGGCCTGGCACTGAGCGGCTGCCCGGCGCCGGCCAAGCTGAACCTGTTTTTGCATGTCAACGGCCGCCGCGCCGACGGCTATCACTTGCTGCAAACGGTGTTCCAGCTGGTCGACCATGGCGATACCCTGGATTTCCATGTGCGCGGCGACGGCTTGATACGCCGCGTCGACGACATCCCCGGCGTGCCGCAAGAGCAGGATTTGATCGTGCGCGCGGCCAGGCTGCTGCAAGCCGACATCGAACGCCGCAGCGGCAGGAAGCCGGGCGGGGCCGATATCGGCATCGTCAAGCGCCTGCCGATGGGCGGCGGCCTGGGCGGCGGTTCCTCGGACGCCGCGACGGCGCTGATGGTCTTGAATCACCTGTGGCGCGGCGGCCTGACGCGGGAGGAGTTGATGGCCCTGGGCTTGCCGCTGGGCGCAGATATTCCCTTTTTCATTTTCGGCGAAACCGCTTTTGCCGAAGGCGTGGGCGAAGCCCTGCAGCCGGTGGCCGCGCCCGATTGCTGGTATGTCGTCATCGAGCCGGGCGTCGCGGTGCCGACCGCGGTAATTTTTTGCGCCGATGATTTGACAAGGAACACTAAACCCGTCAGAATAGCGGACTTTTCCAGCCACCACGAAAATCGAAACGATTTGCGGGGCTTTGGCAGGAATGATTTACAGCAGGTGGCAAGCCGATTGTTCGCGCCGGTGGCAGAGGCGGTCGAATGGCTGGGAGGCTATGGTGACGCCAGGATGACTGGCTCCGGCGCCTGTGTGTTTTGCGCGTTTTCCAGCGAGGACGAAGCCGATGCGGCGCTCAGCGAGCTGCCAGCCATCTGGACCGGCTGGAAGGCAAAAGCGCTGAGCAGGCACCCTTTGTTGGCCATGCTGTAATCGAAGTTGCAACACGGAACAAAAAAATTTGGCTTGATGTGCGATTGGCGCTAGAATACACGCCGAGCAAGATCAAGCAGTCAGTTGCGTAGGGGAATCGCCAAGCTGGTTAAGGCACTGGATTTTGATTCCAGCATGCGAAGGTTCGAATCCTTCTTCCCCTGCCATAGTTTTCCCTGGATGTGCCGGTCTGTCCGGTATGTCGCCGCCGTCGATGCGCAGTCTGTGTCCGGCCAGGCAAAAATCGATGCGACCGCCGCGCGGACCATCCTAAATTAAAACATCAGGCCGGACGCCAGTTCGGCTGGTGACCTTCAAGATATCAATGATTACCTCTCGGGACTCCCATGGCTTATGAAAACCTGATGGTTTTTACCGGAAACGCTAACCCCGCGTTGGCAGAGGGAGTGGCGAAAAATCTCGGCATCCCATTAGGCAAAGCAGTCGTGTCGAAATTCTCCGACGGCGAAGTGATGGTCGAAATTAACGAAAACGTGCGCGGCAAGGATGTCTTCGTGCTGCAATCGACCTGCGCCCCGACCAACGACAGCTTGATGGAAATCATCTTGATGGTCGACGCCCTGAAACGCGCTTCCGCCGGCCGCATCACCGCCGCGATCCCGTATTTCGGCTATGCCCGCCAAGACCGCCGTCCGCGTTCGGCGCGCGTCGCGATCTCGGCCAAGGTGGTCGCCAACATGCTGGAAAAAGCCGGCGTCGAGCGCGTCCTGATCATGGACTTGCACGCTGACCAGATCCAGGGTTTCTTCGATATCCCGGTCGACAATATCTACGCTTCGCCTATCTTGCTGGGCGATTTGCAGAAAAAGAATTACCAGGACTTGCTGGTGGTCTCGCCCGACGTCGGCGGCGTGGTCCGCGCCCGCGCGCTGGCCAAGCGCCTCGGCTGCGACCTGGCCATCATCGACAAGCGCCGCCCGAAGGCGAACGTGTCGGAAGTGATGAACATCATCGGCGAAGTCGAAGGCCGCAATTGCGTGATCATGGATGACATGGTCGACACCGCCGGCACGCTGACCAAGGCCGCCGAAGTGCTGAAAGAGCGCGGCGCCAAGAAAGTGATCGCGTATTGCACGCACCCGGTGCTGTCCGGCCCGGCGATCGAGCGCATCACCGCTTCGTCGCTGGACGAGCTGGTGGTGACCGACACGATCCCGCTGTCGCCCGCCGGCATCGCTTGCGGCAAGATCCGCCAACTGACTTGCGCACCCTTGCTGGCCGAGACCTTCAAGCGCATCGTCAAGGGCGATTCCGTGATGTCGCTCTTCATCGATTAAGTAGCATTAAGCAGCATCGGGGCCTCGCTCCAAGCTTGATTTTTCAACACGGCGCGCCGGCTTTTTGCCGGCGCGCCGTGTGTTTTTACCGCTTTTGTGGGTATAGTTTTGACTATATTCATTTTCGAAGACTCCTGGTCGCGGGAGTGTTCACAATTCAAGGCGCGAGCCTTGTTCTTTTTGGAGTAACAAATGAAAGTTATCGCATTTAAACGCGAACTGCAGGGGACCGGAGCGAGCCGCCGCCTGCGTATCGCCGGCCAGACCCCAGGTATCGTCTACGGCGGCAGCGAAGCCCCGGTCACGATCGCCCTGGACCACAACGCGCTGTACCATGCGCTGAAAAAAGAAGTGTTCCATTCGTCGATCCTCGACCTGGAAATCGACGGCGTCACCCAGCAAGTGCTGTTGCGCGACTTCCAAGTCCACGCATTTAAACAATTGGTTTTGCACGCAGACTTCCAGCGCGTCGACGCCAACCAAAAGATCCACATGAAAGTGGCGCTGCACTTCGCCAACGCCGATGTCTCGCCAGCCGTCAAGCTGCACGGCGCGACGATCAGCCACGTGCTGAACGAAATCGAAGTCTCTTGCCTGCCAGGCAAGCTGCCTGAGTTCATCACCGTCGACCTGTCCAACATCGACGTCGGCCACTCGCTGCACATCAACGACCTGGTCTTGCCGGAAGGCGTGACCGCGCTGACCCACGGCGCGAACCTGACCGTCGCTACCGCGTCGGTGCCGGCCGGCCACGTTTCGGCTGAAGCCGAAGCCGCCGCACCTGCCGCCGACGCCGCCGCGCCTGCCGCAAAAAAACCAGCCGCCAAGAAGTAATGTCGACCTGCCGGCGGCTGCAGCAGGATTGCAGCCGCCGCAAGACATGGCTGCCGATAAAAAACCCGCCTGGCGGGTTTTTTATTTGGCGGCGCGAGAAACCGCGGCGGCATTCTCCACGATAATCGCTTTTATCCCACTTTTCCTGCCTACAACGCCATGCCCATTCGCCTGATCGTCGGCCTCGGCAACCCCGGCCCCGAATACGAACAAACCCGCCACAATGCCGGCTTCTGGCTGGTGGACAATCTCGCCGACAGCTTGCCCGGCACCCGTTTGCAGCGCGAAACGCGCTTCAATGCGCTGCTCGCCAAGACGCTCGTGGCAAAACAGGAAGTGTGGCTGCTGGAACCGCAAACTTATATGAACCGCTCCGGCCAGTCGGTCGGCGCGCTGGCCCGGTTTTACAAGATCGCCGCCGATGAAGTGCTGGTCGTGCACGATGAACTCGACCTGGCGCCCGGCGTCGCCCGGATGAAGAAGGGCGGTTCCTCGGGCGGCCACAACGGCCTGAAGGACATCACCGCCGCGCTCGGCACCCAGGATTACTGGCGCCTGCGGCTGGGCATCGGCCACCCGCGCTCGCTTAACCTGCAGCAGGCGGTGGCCGATTTCGTGCTGCACCGGCCGCGCAAGGACGAGCAAAGCCTGATCGAGGAAGCCATTGAAAAAAGCCTGCGCGTCATGCCGCTGGTATGCGAAGGCAAGATGGATACGGCGATGATGCAGTTGCATACCGCCTGAAATAAGCCCGGCCGGCGCCGCCTATAAAGCCTGCACGATGATCTGGCTTTTCAGGTCGCGCGTGATCTGGTCGATCAGCGGGCGCATGCGCTGGAAATCGGCCGCCGTGCACACCACGCTGTCGGGCCGGAACACGAGGTGGCGCCGCACCGTGACGGTATTGCCCTCGCGTGCATAGTCGGCCGTGTAATCGAAGTAGGCGCCGTGCAGGGCCAGCGTTTTCGGCAGCGCCAGGATGCTGACTTCGGGCGCGAACTCGAAGCCGGTCTCGTCTTCGCTATCGGCCGCATGGCAGACAAAGGCTTGCTTGCGCTCCTTTTCCTCGGTGAAGGCGGCCACGGTTTCCGTGATGCCGCCCCAGAAATTGAAGGCCGTGGCGATGCCCGTCGGCCCCGGCAAATCGGCGAAGTTTTCGCTGACGCCGGCAAACACCATCTGATATTCATCCGCCGTCCCGTCCAGCTTGCCCGGATCGAGCACGCCATAGCCGCGCTGGCCGAAACCCTGCAGCATGCGCTCGACGAACAGGTCGCGGTCGGCCTGCTTGGTGTCGCGCACCGCCTGGCGGTAAGGCTCGGCGCCGGCGCCGGCATTGGTCTTGGCGACGCGGAACAGGCTGTTGCCGCTTTTACCGATGTGAAAAATCAGCGTATTCCTGTCGCGCCTGTCCTGGAAATCCGGCGTGCGGGCCAGTTCGCCCGAGCGCGTCAGCAGCACCGGCTTGCCCAGGTCTTCGTCCGGCAGATAGCCGGCGGCGATGCTGTCGGCGGTCGAATCGATGTACAAGTCCAGGCTGGGCACATAGGTAATCATGTGGTTAAAAATGCCCAGGGTCGGCACCGGCGGCAGGCGGTAGGCGCTGCTCCCGTTGATCAGCACGCCGCTACTGTCGATGCCGGCGGCCGCCAGCAACGCTTCCAGCAGGCTGGCGTGATCCTTGCAATCGCCATAGCGGTTTTCCAGCACGGTGGCGGCGCCATGCGGCACCACGCCGCCCGGGCCGATATACACGCCGACATAGCGGATATTCCGGCGCACCCAGTCGGCCAGCAGCAGCGCCCTGGCGCGCGGATCGGATTCGCCCAGCGTCAGTTGCCGCGCCAGCGCGGCGATGGCCGGCGTGATGCGCGCCGCCGGCGCCGCGCGCAACTGGAAGGCGCGGGCGAAGGCGGCATAGTCGGCGAAGGTCGACACCGCCAAGCGCTTGCCGTAATCGTAGTAGGCGACCGAGTCTTCCTCGATGCGCGTGTTGGCGCCGGGCTGGTAGCGCCATTGGTAGCGCTTGCGCCCGGGCGGGCTGGTCACGGCCACCGGCTCGAAGCCGACCGCATCGGCGTACAGAGGCATGTCCGCCGGCAAGTCGTAACTCAGTGTGAAATTTTTGTTCAGGTAAAACTGCGACGAGGACAAGTCTTCGAAATGACCGGGGAAGAGGGCGCTTGCGCGCTTCAGGACGTAATGCAGCACCAGCTTGTCGCCCACCGCCACTTCGGGGAAGACCACCACCTTGACGCGGGTGTCCTGGAACATCGGCGCATCGGACGAGACCGCTTCCTGCTGGTCCTTGATCTGCCCGGCGCTCACGCGGACGCGGCGCCCGTCCGGCTTCAGGGTGTAGGCGTCGATGGCGACTATCCTGTCGAGCGTGCGGTTGTAGCCGATGTAGCGCTGGCTGTGCGGCTGGATGGCCCGCTCCAGCGCGATGCCGCGCACGTCGTCCACCGTCAGCGTGTAACTGCCATCGCGGCTGACCAAGTAGGACTGGGCGTTTTTTTCGATGACGAGGGAAGGATCGGTGCCGGTATCGGCGCCAGCCGCGGCATGCCAGGCCAGCCAGCACAGGGAAGCGGCGGCGAGGCGCCGCGCGGCGGAAGGCAGGCTGGACATGATCTACTCCTGAAAGTTTTTAGCTCAGGAATAGTATCCAGCCGGCAACCATGCGTTATTGATGTAACACATAGGCGCGCACCGTCGCGCGCCACCGCCCAGCGTCAATTCGTCAGGCAAAAGCCGGCCATGGCGCGGTCCAGCGCCGCCACGCGCACGCCGGCCATGTCCAGCCGGTGCTCGGCGGCGTAGTTGGCGACAGCCGCCGCGACCTGGGTAGTGCAGCTGGCGCCGAGACGGATAGTCGCCGCGTCCGCCAGTTGGCGGATGAACAGCGTTTGCAGATTGTCCAGGCGCGGGCGGATATTGTTCACCAGGTCGACCGGCAGGTGGACCGGCACGGCGCCGGCGCGGCGCCAAGTCGCCAGCAGCGAATACTGGAGTTCCTTGCTGGCTTCGATCTGCGCGCGGAAGAAATCGCCGACCCAGTCCTGCTCGAGATTCCTGGCGGCGCCTTGTTCGCGGGCGCTGTTGATGACGACCGCTTCGCGCGGCGCGTCTTCGACGCGGTCCTTGCCATCCCATTTGGTCAGCGCTACCTGTTCGGCGATGGCCAGCCGCGTCGCCGAGCTGGCGACTAGTTGTTCCAGCGGATCGGCCGCCGCCGCGCCGGCGGCGTGGGCGACCAGGGCCAGGGCGGCACAGGCAAAAAACAGGGGCAGGTGAACGGGTCGCATGGTCGGTATGGTCCGGTATCATTGTGGAAACAGGGCCGATCTTACCATCCAGAATGCCGGCCGCAGGCGCTCATTCGGCGATATCATTCTGCGACAGGTCTTGCGCCGTCGGCGGAATCGGGGCTGGACAGGGCCGGGCAGGTGGATGGCGCCACTCCGGAGCGTTATAATGGGCATCAATCCGGCACCAAAAAAAGCGCCAAAACCGCGGTAGCATGCCCGGTTGGCGCCGGTTCCTGTTCCCCAGTGCACATCGAAATTCAGCCTAACTCAATCCGCGTTGGCGTGAGCAACGACCTGAAGCACCGCTAACCAATTGATAAATAAAGGAATTCCATGAGTCTCCAATGCGGCATCGTCGGCCTGCCCAACGTCGGCAAGTCCACCCTGTTCAATGCCCTGACCAAGGCCGGCATCCCGGCCGAAAACTATCCCTTCTGCACGATCGAACCGAACGTCGGCGTCGTCGAAGTGCCGGATCCGCGCATGGCCGCGCTGGCCGCGATCGTCAAGCCTGAGCGCATGGTCAACGCCATCGTCGAATTCGTCGATATCGCCGGCCTCGTCGCCGGCGCGTCCAAGGGCGAGGGCCTGGGCAACCAGTTCCTGTCGCACATCCGCGAAACGGACGCCATCGTCAATGTCGTGCGCTGCTTCGAGGACGACAACGTGATCCACGTCGCCGGCAAGATCAGCCCGCTCGACGACATCGAAGTCATCCAGACCGAGCTGGCGCTGGCCGACATGGGCACGGTAGAAAAAGCCATCCACCGCGAAAACAAGAAAGCCCGCTCCGGCGACAAGGACGCGGCCAAGCTGGTCGCCTTGCTGGAACGTATGATGCCGCACCTGAACGACGCCAAGCCGGTGCGCGCGATGGGCCTGGATGCCGAGGAAATGTTGCTGATCAAGCCGCTGTGCCTGATCACGGCGAAGCCGGCGATGTATGTCGCCAACGTATCCGACAGCGGCTTCACCGACAATCCGCTGCTGGACCAGCTGACCGCCTACGCCAAAGAGCAGAACGCGCCCATCGTCGCCATCTGCGCCGCGATCGAATCGGAAATCGCCGACCTGGACGAGGCCGACAAGGGCGCCTTCCTGGCCGATATGGGCATGCAAGAGCCTGGCCTGGACCGCCTGATCCGCGCCGCCTACAATCTGCTGGGCCTGCAAACCTATTTCACCGCCGGCGTGAAGGAAGTGCGCGCCTGGACCATCCACATCGGCGACACCGCGCCGCAGGCGGCCGGCGTGATCCACACCGACTTCGAGCGCGGCTTCATCCGCGCCCAGACCATCGCCTACGACGACTTCATCGCCTTCAAGGGCGAGGGTGGTGCCAAGGAAGCGGGCAAGATGCGCGCCGAAGGCAAGGAATATGTCGTCAAGGATGGCGACGTGCTGAACTTCCTGTTCAGCCCCGCATAATCAGGTATGGACATGCACCCCAACGATGTCAAGCCATGGACATCGTTGGGTGTCTGCGATTTTCAGGATTGAACAGAGTGAGGTGCCCTGTCAATAGTGGACACGTCCGTTTCAAGCAGCCAGCGCCTTCTGCCGGAATTTTTCAGCGAATAACGCTGGTGGGATGTCGCCGAGGCGCGAGTGGCGCCGCTGGCGGTTGTAGAAGATCGCGATGTACGCCTGTATCGCCGCTTCGGCGTTAGCCCGGGTGGCACAGCGCTGATGATGAATCATTTCGTTCTGAAGGCTGCCCCAGAAGCTCTCCATGGGCACGTTGTCATAGCAGTTCCCCTTGCGCGACATGGAAGTGCGCATGCCGAACCGGGTTACCAGTTTGCGGCAGTCGTCGGCGCAATACTGGCTACCGCGATCCGAATGATGAATCAATCCAGGAGCTGGCCGTTTGTTGCGTACGGCACGCCACAGGGCCTGTGCTGTCAGGTCTTGCGTCATGCGTGCCCCCCATCGCATAGCCCACCAACTCACAGGGAAAAACGTCCTTCACGCCCGCGAGGTAGCGCCAACCTTCGTCCGTCAGAATGGAAGTGATGTCGGTGACCCGGGCTGCATCAGGCTTGGTCGGTGCGAAGGTCTGGTTCA
>DASYLQ010000560.1:0-1525 GCA_036009485.1 Janthinobacterium sp. | reverse complement strand
CAGGGGCGAGCGCAGGATCACGTCGAGGTGGCCGCCGTTCAGCCAGGTGACGCCGCTCTTTTTCCCGAGCAGCATGTAGTTCGGGTCATCGAACGAGCTGATCTCGATATGCGCGGCGCCGCCGCCGGCGGGATAGTCTGCTTGGGGTTCGCTCATCGTATTTCCATTCACTGGTGAGGGGTGAACATGCTTTGGTCGCGGTCGCCTGGATGGCCGGAGCCAAGCCGCCGGTTCATGAACGGGGCCACAGGAAACCCGCGTTGAGCGATTGGACGCGCTCGCCTTCGGCCTTGCCGCCTTCGCCGGCGCTGTCGCTCTTGCCGGACGACGCGGCCTCTCCGTCGGGTTCGACCCGCACCGGCACGTCCTCGACGGGCTTGCCGTCATTGCTACGCAGCAGGCGCGGCGTGCGGGCGAAATCGCCCTCGCCAAACGTGGGCAGGTCGGCGCTCCGGCTGGCCGGGCCATCCCAGTTGTGTCCATCGGTCTTGACCGTCAGCGCTCCGGGACCGCCCACTTCGGGACTCCCCCCCTTGAGGCTGATATAGGCGCCGCCTGAATTCACGAAAACGATTTCCTCCGCCATGATGGTCACGCGCCCCTTGGCGCTGATCTTGATGTCCTTGGCCGAATCGATCTGCGTGCTGTCATGCTGGCTTTGCATCAGTAATTTGCCGTAGTTCGCAATCGCGACCAGCCCGTCTTGCTGCGAGAACAGCGAGATGCCCTTGCCGGCATTGAGGTTGAAGCGCTGGCCGGCGGTCATCTGCAGGTGTTGCTGGGCCACCGTGTCGATGTTGGTGGCGGCGTAGCTGACGATGGCCCTGGAGGTGGCGAAGCTGATCCCGTCCGGCGCGGTGACGCCGATCGCGGCGGCGCCGCCATCGGCGCCCTGGGGCGCGGTATTGCTGCCGTTGTCCCATTGCCTGATGGCGGACTGCATCTCGCCCTGCGCCTGGTCGTCCAGAGGCAAGGCCTGGTGTTCGGCCGCGTACTGGCCCAGGGAACGGAACAGCTCGACGCAGTCCTCCATCAGCGCCAGGTAGTCGGCGCGGTCGAGTTGCCGGCTGTCGCCATGGAGCCGCTTCCAGGCCGATAGCAGCATGCCCCTGCCCGCGCGCAGCGCCAGTTGCGCGTCGGTACACAACTCCGCGCCTTCGCCGCGGGCCTGGCCGGCGCCCTTGTTGCGCGGCTGGGTCAGCCAGCCCAGGTTCAGTTCGCTGCGCCCGTGATCGCTGGCCAGCTGCGCGCTGATCTGTCCGGGCGTATCGTCGAGCCGCAGCTGGTTGGCGCGCTTGCCGCCAATTTCGCTGCTCTTCATGCCGGACAGGTATTTATCGCCCGGCAAGCCCCCCAGGCCGAGGCGGGGCGGCCGGGCGACGTTGTTGTACAGTTGCCCGATGATGACGGGCTTGTCGGGATCGCCGCCCAGGAAGGCGAGCAGCACTTCGGTGCCCGGGCGCGGCAGGCCCAGCGCGCCGAAGCAAGGGCCGCCCGCGGCGCCGGCCCAGTTGCTCGCCACGCG
>DASYLQ010000559.1:0-11109 GCA_036009485.1 Janthinobacterium sp. | reverse complement strand
GCACGGCTTTGCCGTCAAGGCTGTCGAGGAGTGCATCGGCCGCCAGGAAAACGGTGCCGGCATCGCCGCGTATGCGCTGACGATGGCCGCCCCGGGATAGAACGCGCCGCGCCAGGCCGGGCCGCGCCAGGCCGGATCAGGCCTGGCGCGGCAAGCCGTCGGCGCGTTCTTGCAGGCAGGCGTCGACGGCTTCGCGCACGCTGGCGTCGAGGATGCCGGCCAGGGTCTGGCCCAGCGCATACTGCCTCAGCGCATCGTTCATCAGCGTTTGATAATTTCCCCCCGACATGGCGGCACGGGTGCGAAACATGTCCAGCACATCGCTGTCGACCCGCATCGTGATGCGCGACTTGAGGCCGGTATTTTCCTGCATCCGCCGCAGCGCGCCTGTTTTCAGGGCGTTTACACTCGTCATATTCGCAATCTTGGACTCGTCGTGCTCTTGGTCCGGGCTGGCTTTCATCGCATTTCCATTCAGGTGAGCTGGCTTGTGTGCATGCTTGTCATTGCATGTTGCCTGTTATCAATGACTTATTTTATGTGCAACGGCGTACAAGTTCAATAACTTTCCCATTCGCCCCGCTGCGCACCGCAACAGTTCAGATCGGTATCACCTCGGTATCAGATGGGGCCGGACGGCATCGGCGCGCGGCGCGACCGGCGCATGGGGCTTCAGCTGGTCCAGGCTGAACCAGAGTTCCTTGCGCTGCAGCGGGGTTTCCGGGCTGAGCCAAGGGTTCGGCAAATCGATGATGCGCCGCCGCTCCAGGTGCGCCTTCTTGATCAGCTTGCCGTAATGGCGGTAGAACAGGCGGTCGAAGGGGGCTTGACGCTTGTCCGGTTATGCGATGAGTGGCGGATCGGCTGCGCGCCAAGGCGGCGGTTCTGGCGTATAGTCGAGCGCGATGTTCCGCATTTCGAGGTGTCCAATAGGAACCTCTACAAAAGCGGCGCCTTGTCCGGCGGAATGGCCGCCGGCTGGCGTCAACCTAACTCGAGCGTATGGAGACTTCCAATGAATACAGTAAGCAAGCGCCGTAAACTGGTTTGCCTGGCGGCCCTGAGCGGCGTCATCCTGATGGGCGCCGGCTGTTCCAGCATGGGTGGCAGGGGCGGCGGCACGCTGAGCGGCGCCCAGGAAGTGCCGCCGAACCCGAGCACCGCCAGCGGCACCAGCACGATCAAGGTCGCGCCGGATAAATCGGTCACCGGCATGGTCACTTATACCGGGCTGGCGGCGACGGCGGCGCACATCCACGAAGCGGCTCCCGGCAGCAATGGTGCGGTGATCGTGCCCTTGATCAAGGCCTCGGAAAGCTCGTTCAGCGTACCGCCGGGCGCCGTGCTGACCGATACGCAATACAACGATTACCTGGCCGGCAATCTGTACGTGAACGTGCATAGCGCCACCTATCCGGGCGGCGAAATCCGCATGCAACTGAAACCGAAATAAACCGTTTCGTCGGCATCCCCCGGCGCCGCTTCCCGCCGAAGCGGCGCCGCTGTCTTCAACTGCCCTGGCGCTTGCGCTCGTTCCAGCGCCGGAGGGCCAGGCACGCTCACCGCTCCACCGAAGATTTCATCCGCCAACATTGGTGTTCATTGGCGATAATTGGTGATAATCCCTATCCCTCGGGCCGCACGGCCAATTTGTGGAATAATGGCTGTGAAAATTTAATGCACTTATGCAATTCCCTGCTTGCGCCTGGCAGCTGGGATGAAGGGGGCATTAATTGCTGAAGGAACTAGATTTAGTGGAACTGTTTGCGCTCGATGAAGAGCTGGCTTCCTGGGAAGCGGAACTGCCGCCGCCAGGCGGTTTGCCCCGTCTTATGCTGCTGGCCCGGCTGGCCTGGCACCTGCGCCAGCGCGACAGCGCGCGTGCCCTGACGCTGGCGCGCGAAGCGCAAACCCTGCTCGACTTGTTGCCCGAAGAGCGGCGCCGCAGCTTGCGCGCGCGCCTGATGCTGGTCGAGGCGGAATCCCTGTGGCTGTTCGCCCGGCTCGATCCGGCCCATGCGCTGGCCAGCGAGGCCTTGCGCGAATTCGACCTGGGCGGCGACCTGACCGGCGCCGCCGACGCGCATTGGCTGCTGGCCTGGATCGCGGTCGACGGCGGCCATTCCGCCGCCTGCGACGCCGAGCTGGGCCTGGCCGCGATGGACGCCCGCGCCGCCGGCGACGCCGCGCGCAGCGACATCATCGATGCCACCGCCGCGCTGTTCGCCGCCTTCGGCGGCCTGGAAACGGCGCACGAGCGCTGGGGCCAGCGCTTCGCTCCGGAACAGACCCAGCTACATACGGCCGCCGCCGGCTGGATCGGCGATTTTTTCGCCACCATCGCCTTCCAGGCCAGCGACTTCGGCCGCGCCGTCGGCCACTGGATGCACAGCTATGAAATCGCCACAGCCAGCGGCCAGCCGCGCCGCGCCGTGAATATCGCCACCAATATCGGCAATGCCTTCACCAGCCTGAACGCGCACGACGCGGCGCTGGAATGGATGCAGCGCGGCCTCGACCTGGCGCGCTCGACCGGCTGGCCGATGAGTGTCGCCATGTCTTTGATGCAGACCGCCGAAACCTTGCGCCAATTGGGCCGCAGCGACGCTGCCCGGGAATTGCTGGACGAAGCGCAGGGCATCCTGGCGCCGCTGCCCGGTTCGCGCGCCTACGCCATCTTCCTGGAATACCAGGGCAATCTGGCGCTCGACCTGGGGCAGTACGACACCGCGCTGCGCAGCTTCACCCAACTGGAAGCGCGCGGCGAAGCCTTGCAGCAATCCGACTTCCAGAGCTGCGCCCGGCGCGGCCAGGCGCATGCGCTGTCGCACCTGGGACGGTCGGACGAGGCCCTGGCCGCCGCCGCCGCCGCGCTCGACCTGGCGCGCCGCCGCAGCGACGCCTACAATGAAATCGCCGCGCTGAAGGTGCAGGCCGAGATCCACGCGCGCCATGCGCGGTCGGCCCTGTCCGACCCGCAGGCGACGGCGGCGCCCAACGCCGCCCTGCATTACCTGCAACAGGCGCTGGCGCTGGCCGCCACCATCGAAGGCTACACGGTCCCGGGCGACCTGCTCGACGCCGCCGCGCGCGAACACGCGCAGTCCGGCGACTATGCCAAGGCTTACGAAATCGCCCTGCAAGCCGGCGCCGCGCGCGACAAGACCCACAGCATGGAAGCCACCAAGCGCGCCATCGCCATGCAGGTGCAATACCAGACCGAACGCGCCCAGACCGAGGGCGAGCACCACCGCCAGCTGGCGGTGGCCGAGGCGCAGCGCGCCGAAGTGCTGCAGCAGACCAGCGCCACGCTGGAGCACCTGAGCGCGATCGGCCAGGAAATCACCGCCCACCTGGACGCGTCGGCGGTGTTCCGCGCTCTCGATCGGCATGTCCGCGGCTTGCTCGACGCCACCCATTTTTCGATCTTCCTGCTAGAGACCGACGGCCACCACCTCGGCCTGGCCTTCGGCATGGAAGCCGGCGCGGCGCTGCCGGCGGCGCGCTTCTCGCTGGCCGAGACGCAGCTGAACTCGGTGCGCTGCGTGCGCGAACGGCGCGAGATCCTGATCGAGATCGCGGCCGACGCGACGACGCCGAACCTGATCCCCGGCACGCTGCAAACCCTGAGCCTGCTGTTTGCGCCCTTGCTGATCGGCGAGCGCGTGCTCGGCGTGATGACGGTGCAATCGCTGCGTCCGCAGGCCTACGGCGGGCGCGAACGGCTGATCTTCCGCGCGCTGTGCACCAACGGCGCCATCGCCCTCGACAACGCCAGCGCCTACCGCCAGGTCGAGGCGACGCTGAAGGCGCTGAACGCGACGCAAAAGCAGCTGCTGGAAAAAAATCTCGAGCTGGAGCGCGCCTACACGGCGCTGGAAGAGGTCAGCCTGACCGACCAGTTGACCGGCTTGCGCAACCGCCGCTTCTTCCTGCAGCATGTCGACGCCGATGTCGCCATGAGCCTGCGCGCCTACGACCAGTTGCAGCACGACGGCGCCGCCAGCGCAGCCGGGCAGGGCAAGGACCTGGTGTTTTTCATGGTCGACCTGGACCACTTCAAGGAAGTCAACGACAAGTACGGCCACGCCGCCGGCGACTCGGTGCTGATGCAGATGCAGGAGCGCCTGCGCGAAGTGTTCCGCGAGTCCGACTACCTGATCCGCTGGGGCGGCGAGGAATTCCTGGTGCTGGCGCGCGCCACCCACCGCGACGACGCCAGGCTGGTGGCCGAGCGCATCCGCGCCGCCGTCGCCAACCGTCCCTTCGTGCTGCCCGACGGCCTGGCATTGCCGAAGACCTGTTCGATCGGCTTCGCCTGCTTCCCCTTCCTGACGGCGCAGCCGCGCCTGCTGTCCTGGTCGCAGGTGGTGGAGCTGGCCGACCAGTCCCTGTACATCGCCAAGAAGTCCGGCCGCAACGCCTGGGCGGCGCTGTACGGCACCGCGCTGACGCAGCCGGAAGGCCTCTTCGCGCGCCTGCTGCAGCAGCTCGAATGCAGCCTGCGGGATGGCCAGGTGGTGCTGGTTAGCAACCTGGCCTGCCCGCCCGTGCTGGCCGGCGACAAGCCGCCGCGGCCGGAACCGAGGCAGCGTCACCCGGAAACCTGACGCCGCTCGCTTGCCGGGGCATGGCCGGCTGGCCGGGTTGACGTATACTCTACTTCGCTGCTTCCGCTAACCTGTGGTTTTGCCATGACCGTACACCGCTGCACCTGGGCCAACCCGGCCAATCCGCGCTATCTCGACTATCACGATACCGAGTGGGGCGTTGCTTGCCATGACGAGACGCGCCTGTTCGAGATGCTCAACCTGGAAGGCGCGCAAGCGGGCCTGAGCTGGGAGACCATCCTCAACAAGCGCGACAATTACCGCGCCGCATTCGACGGCTGGGATGCGCACCGGATCGCCGCCTACGACGCGGCCAAGGTCGCCGAACTGCTGGCCAATCCCGGCATCGTGCGCAACCGGCTGAAAGTGGCTGCGGCCGTCGGCAATGCCCAGGCTTATCTGCGCCTGCGCGCGCAAGGCGGCAGCCTGGATGCCTTGCTGTGGGCCTATGTCGACGGCAAACCCATCGTCAACCGCTGGGCGCCGGGTGAGCGGCCGGCCAGGACCGAATTGTCCGACCGCATCTCGAAAGACCTGGGCAAGCGCGGTTTCAAGTTCGTCGGCTCGACCATCATCTACGCCTATATGCAAGGCATCGGCATGGTGGACGACCATGATCCCGCCTGTTTCCGTCACGCGGAGCGCTGAGATCCTGGCGCCGGCCCTTCAGCCATGCCTGGACGGCGCCGGCTTGCCGGCGCGCTGGTCCGGCCGGCCATCGTTTGTCGTCCTCGACCTGGCTTTCGGCGACGGCGCGCGCTTTCTGGCGACGCGGCAGGCCTGGCGCGACGATCCCGCGCGGCCGGCCCGGCTGCACTACCTGGCCCTGGCCGATGGCGCGATGGCGGCGCTGCCCGCGGACGCGCGGCCGGCTTGTTTGGGCGCCGCCGCGCCCACCCTGGCGCCGGGTTTCCAGCGGATTTTTTTCGACGGCGGCCAGGTCGTGCTGGACTTGATGATAGGCGAAGCCGGCGCCAGCCTGGCGCAGCTGGATGCGCGCGTCGATGCGTTTTACCTGGACCGGGCGGCGCTGCCGATAGCGCTGCCGGCGGCGGCGCTGGCGCGGCTGGCGGCGGCCGGCGCCACCCTGTGCGCGCCGGCGCCGGCCAGCGCCACGCTGCGGGCGCTGGCCGGCGCCGGCTTTGCCACCCCGCCTACCTCGGTCGCGGCCGTGGATCATGGCTTTGCCGGCCTGGTATTTTGCGGGCGCCGGCCGCAGCCCGCCCGCCCCATGCCGCGGCGGCGCCGGGCCATCGTCATCGGCGCCGGCCTGGCCGGCGCGGCGGCTTGCGAACGCCTCGCCGCGCGCGGCTGGGAAGTGATCCTGATCGAACGCTGCGGGCAGCCGGCGCAGCAGGCGTCCGGCAATCTGGCCGGCATCTTCATGCCGCTGCTGGCGGCGGACGACAACCCGGCGGCGCGCCTGAGCCGGGCCGCCTTGCTGTTTGCGCTGCGCCAGTGGGAACAGTTGGGCGGCGTCGGCACGGCGTTCGCCGGCGCCCGCTGCGGCGTGCTGCAACTGGCGCGCGATCCCGCCCATGCCCGGGTGCAGCGCCAGATCGCCGCCGCCGGCTTATATGCGCCCGAATTCGCCCGCTGGCTGGAAGCGGATGCGGCCTCGGCCTTGCTGGGCGCGCCTGCGGCCGATGGCGGCTGGTGGTTCGGACTGGGCGGCTGGGTCCACCCGGCGGGCGTGTGCCAGGCCATGCTGGACGCTTGCGGCAGCCGTCTGACGCGGCTGTTTTCGCGCAGCGCGCTGAGCTTGCGGCGCGACGGCGATGGCGATGCCGATAACTGGCTGGTGCTGGACGCCGCCGGCGCGACGATCGCCGCGGCGCCGGCGCTGATCCTGGCCAACGGCAGCGGCGCGACGGCTTTCGCCCAGGCGGCCGGCCTGCCGCTGGCGGCGGTGCGCGGCCAGGTCACGCACCTGGCCGCGGGCCGCTTGCCGGCGCCGCCGCTGGTGGTGTGCCGCGAAGCCTACATGACGCCGCCGTCGTCCGGCCTGGCCAGCGTCGGCGCCACCTACGACGCCGATGGCGACCCCGGCTTGCGACTGTCCAGCCAGCGCGCCAATCTGGCGCGCATGGCGGCGATCCTCGGCGTCGAAGCGCCCGAGGCGCCGCTGGCCGGGCGCACCGGCTTTCGTTGCGTCGCGCCCGACCGCCTGCCGCTGGTGGGCGCCTTGCCCAACCCGGCGCCGGCGGCGCGCCAGGGCCGCGGCCCGGTCGAGCGTCTGCGCGACGTGCCGCGCTGGCCCGGCCTGTACGGTTTGCTCGGCTACGCTTCGCGCGGCCTGACTTGGGCGCCGCTGGCGGCCGAACTGCTGGCCGCGCAACTGGAAGGCGAGCCGGCGCCGCTGGAAAGCAGCCTGGCCCATGCCCTGGATCCTGCGCGTTATTTACTCAAGGAACTGCGGCGGGAAAGCCGCGCAAGACCGCTTCCGCCCGAGTAAGTCTGAGCAACATCGGCGCCACGCTATAATCCGGCTTTCCCCACACCCACATCGGTGCAGGCCGCTGCGCAGACAAGCACATGGAAGATCAAGCGAACTCGTCCGAACTGTTCCTGTTTCTGGCGTCGGCCGTGCACGATATGAAGAACTCGATCAGCGTCGTCAGCGGCACGCTGGAGTCGCTGTTGGCCGCGGCCCCCGCGCCCGATGCGCCGGACGATTCGGCTTCCCCCTATGCGCAGATGGCGCAGATGCTGTACCAGACCAAGCGCCTGAACGACAACCTGATCCAGCTGCTGGCCCTGTACAAGCAGGTCGGCAAGCCCGGCTATCCTTTCGATATCCAGCCGCAAATGGTCGGCCAGCTGGTCGAGCAGGTGGTGGCGCAGGAAAAAATCCTGCTGGCTTCGCGCCACATCGCGCTGGAAACCGCCTTCCCGCCGGAGTTGATCTGGTGCTATGACGAAGACTTGCTCATCGGCGTGCTCGGCAACGCCGTCAACAATGCCATCCGCTATACCCGCGATACCATCCACCTCTCGGCGGCCGAGGTGGACGGCTGGCTGGAAATCCGTGTCGAAGACAATGGCGGCGGTTATTCGGCGGGCCTGATCGAGGCCGGCGCCGAAGCCATGCGCGGCGCCACGGGCGGGGTGAATTTTTCCACCAACAGCACCGGCCTGGGCCTGTATTTTTCCAGCGAGGTGGCGAAAATGCACAAGCTGCGCGAACGCCGCGGCGTCATCCGCCTGGAAAACGGCGGCGCGCTGGGCGGCGGCTGTTTCATCCTGCGTCTACCTTGAGCGAGCCCACCATGGATAACAAAGCGGTCGACGTCGCCACCATGCCCATTGCCTGGGCCGACAAGCATTACCTGCTGGTCGACGATTTCATCGGCATCCGCCAGTTGCTGCGAGAATCGCTGCGCAACCTGGGCGCCCGCTATATAGACCAGGCCGCCAGCGGCGGCGAGGCGACGGTGCTGCTGGCCAGGACGCGCTACGACGTCGTGCTGTGCGATTACAACCTGGGCGAGGGCAAGAATGGCCAGCAAGTGCTGGAAGAGGCGCGCATCCGCAACCTGATGGCGCCCAGCAGCGTCTGGCTGATGGTGTCGGCGGAAAAAAGCGTCGAATCGGTGATGGGCGCGGCCGAGCACCAGCCCGACGCCTACCTGATCAAGCCGATCACCGAGGGCGTGCTGCTGACGCGGCTGAACCGGGTATGGAACAAGAAGCAGGTGTTCAAGGAAATCGACCAGGCTTACCTTGAAAAGGATTATTTGCGCGCCGCCAGGCTGTGCGAGGAGCAGATCGGGCACAACAAGCTGCACGAACTCGATTTGCTGCGCATGAAAGCCAGCCTGCTGCTCAAGAGCGGCGAGCCGGACCTGGCCCGCGCCGTCTATGAAAAAGTGTTGGCGGCGCGCGATTATAGCTGGGCCAGGACTGGCCTCGGCAAGATTCGGATGGGCAACGGCGAACACGAAACGGCGCGCCAGCTGTTCCACAGCGTGATCGCGGAAAACCGCTATTACATCGACGCCTACGACCAGCTGGCCCATGCTTACCAATTGATGGGCCGGCCGGAAGAGGCTTGCGACGTGCTGGAAAAGGCCGCCAAATTGTCGCCCAATTCGGTGCCGCGCCAGCGCAACCTGGGCCAGGTCTCCCTCAAGCTGGGCAATATCGGCATGGCCGAGAAGGCCTTCCGCAAGTGTGTGGCGATCGGCGAATATTCGGTGTTGAAGACGCCCGACGCCTATCTCGGCCTGTCGCGCGTGTGCGGCTTGAAGAACGAGCCGAAGGAAGCGCTGCAGTGGCTGCTGCTGGCGCAGCGCGAGTTCGCCGGCGAGCAGATCGGCCTGCGCGCCAAGATCACCGAGGGGCTGGTGCACCATGAAAGCGGCGATTACCGGCGCGCCCGCAAATGCGGCGACGAGCTGGAGCTGATGCTGGCCGAGGATAGCAGCCGGCCCGACACGCCGACCTGCATGGAACTGGCGACGCTGCTGTTCGCGGTCGGCGTCAAGGAAGCGCCGGTCGACCTGCTGTGTTACGTGACGCGCAATAACCACGACAATACCGTGCTGCTGGACGATGTGCAAAAGATTTTCGACAAGGCGCGCATGGGCGACGAGGGCGCCGCCCTGATCCAGTCTTCGCGCAAGGAAGCGTCGGACATCATGAACAAGGGCGTGCTGCTGTGGAAGACCGGCAAGCTGCGCGAAGCGGTGGAATGGATGCGCGGCGCCCGCATCACCTTGCCGAAAAACCTGCGCATCTTGTTCAATTCCGCGCAAATCATCATTTCGCATCTGCAGAAATCCGGCTTCGACCCGGCCTTGTCGCTAGAGGCGACGGCGGTGCTGCTCAGCGTGGATAAAATTGCGCCGGGACAACAGCGTTTCGCCCAGTTGATGGAGCAGCTGGCCGCGCTGGCGCCCGCCCCGGTGGCCGCGGAAGGCGCCGGCGCAGAAGTGGCGCCAGAGGGCGTGGACGAATAGTCCGCTTTCCATTCGTTGTTTTGCCGCATCATGGCTTTGCTGCCGCGGATGATAAACTACGCCTCGGCACGGGCTGGCCCGCGCTTTCCGTGGCCTGCCGCAGCCTATCTATATAAGGAAAAAACGATGCGAGATGTTGCCAGAGAAGTGTATAAAAAAATGAAGGTCGGCAGTGTCGCCTGGGTCCGTCCGGTCGCTGCCAAGGGCGATACCATTCCCTCGTTCCAGGCGGCGCACGACAGCGCCAGGCAAATGGTCGAGGAAGGCTTGATCACCATCGGCGAAGTCAAGCGCCAGGAAGATGGCTTGATCGAGGCGATCCGGATACACCGTCTCGCCTGATCCTCAGCTTAGTTCTTGTCGGCTTTGGCCGTCTTCGGCTTGGCTTGTTGTTTGTCGCCGTTTTCCTTGACGCCGCCTTCGCCGGCCTGGGTTTCGCCGCTGCTGCCGGCGCCGGCCGCCGCGGCGAACTGGGCTGCCGCTTCAGACGCCATCGCCGTCGCGCTGGCCACCGCTTCGGGCGACATCGCCGTGCTCACCGCCTGCTTGAACTGTTCCTGCAGCATATTCCACCACACGACCGGGTTGGTCATCTGCGCCGCCGTTGCCGCAGGGGCAGCCGGCGCCGGCTTGGGTATCTGCTGCGACTTGGACATCTGTTCCGGCTCGGGCGGCGCCTTCAGCGGGGCGGATGGCGTCGTGGCCTGATGGAAAAAGGCCGAGGCGTACGGCGATTCCCACAGCGATTTTTCCGCATTTTCCGGCTGCTTGACGGCGGCGGCGAAGGAGGCGCCCAGCGATTTCAGCGTAACCAGGGTGCCGCGCTGCACTTCCATGCCCTGGATAGTGGCGCGCAGCATGCTCATGTTGACGTTGAGCCAGGCTTCGACGGCTTTCAGGTCGCCGATTTTCTTGTCCAGGTCTTCCACCGACAAGGTCGGCGCGGTGATGCCTGGAATCCCCATGCCGGGCACGCTCATGCTGCCCCATAGGTTCTTGACGAAATCCAGGGTGTCGGTCATGACTGCTGCGCCTGGATTGTTGGGCACTTGGGGTTTGGCCATGGTATGTCTCCGTTGGGGCGATGGGATAGTCTCCCAGACTAGCAGATAAGCCGGCGCCATTCAAAAAATCTTGCTGGCTGCCGGGTGCCGGGCCGGCGCGGCGGGTTCAATACCTCAAACACGTTAAACTAGCGGCATGACGATCGCTTCCTTCTTTTCCCGCCACCGCGCGCGGGTCCTGCTGCTGTGTGCGCTTACTCTCTTGCTGCACTTCCTGACGATAGACTGGCTGGGCGGCCATATCGGGCCGATCCGCACGGCGCCGCCGCCGCCGCCATCCATCATCACCGCGCAGTTGCACCTGGCCGCGCCGGACCCGGCCGCGATGACTGCGACGCCCTTCCCGGCGCCGAAACCGGCGCCCAAACCCGCGGCCAGGCCGGCCGTCAAGGCCGCGCCCAAGCCGCTTGCCAAGCCGGATAGTAAGCCGGATAGTGAGCCGGATAGTGAGCCGGATCCGCTGACCGACCTGCC
>DASYLQ010000558.1:0-13299 GCA_036009485.1 Janthinobacterium sp. | reverse complement strand
GTTCGTACATCACGCGCACCTCGGTCAGCGAATAGGGACTGTGCAGCAAACCCTCGCGCAGCACGCCGATGTGGCGCGTGAAAAAGCGGTTGAACGAACGCACGGCGGCGATGCGCGTAGCGGGAACGCGGGTAGCGGTGGATGACATGGCAGGAGGGAAAAAGCGCCTCATTTTACCGATATTGTTGACCAAGGCAAGCATATTTTTTAGCCGGCTCAAGCATGGGGCTATGTTAAGCCGCGTACGGACTGGCCGGCGCTTTGCTCCTATCGTTAGCTCACTGCAAAAACGCAGCCATAACAAAAGGAGAACCATATGCGAGTCGCAAGCAGCTTCCTCGGCCTTGGCATCGCGCTGGCCTGCGCGGGCGCCGGCGCGGCGCCGGCGGACCAGGCCGCTTCACAAAGCACACCTGGCGCAACCCAGGACGCCAATGCCGACAACACGCGCCTGAATACGCGCGACCAGGGCGGCGCCGCCACGACGCCGCAAAAGCAGAGCAATGCCGCCGCCGACCGCAAGCTGCTGGCCGCGGTGCGGCGCGCGGTGGTGCAGGATAAAACCCTGTCCACCACCGCCCGCAACGTCAAGATCATGGCGGCGAACGGCGTCGTCACCCTGCGCGGCCCGGTCAAGAGCGACGATGAAAAAAGCAAGATCGAGACGCTGGCGAAACAGGTCGACGGCGTCAGCAGCGTCGACAACCGGCTTGACGTGAAAACCGTTGACGTGAAAGCCGATTAAGCAAACCCGCCAACCCACCCACCATATCGGAGACCACTATGAAAACCGCAGTGTATTGCCTCGCCCAGGACCATCCGCATGCCGAGCATATCGTCAGCAACCTGAAAACCGCCGGCTTTTCCAGCAACGAGATTTCCGTGCTTTTCCCCGACAAGGGCGGCACGCGCGATTTCGCCCATGAGCAAAGCACCAAGATGCCGGAAGGCGCGGCGACCGGCGGCGCCGCCGGCATGGGCGCCGGCGCCATCCTCGGCTGGCTGGCCGGCATCGGCACCCTGGCCATCCCGGGCGTCGGCCCCTTCATCGCCGCCGGCCCGATCATGGCCGCGCTGGGCGGCGCCGCCATCGGCGGTGCGGCGGGCGGCATCATCGGCGCCCTGGTCGGCATGGGCATTCCGGAATACGAAGCGAAACTGTATGAAGGCAAGATCCGCGGCGGCAGCATCCTGATTTCGGTGCATACCGAAAACGCGGATCAAATCAGGAAGGCCAGGAAGATTTTCGAAGACGCCAAGGCGCAAGACATCAAGTCGACCTCCGAAGCGCACTCTCCTTCCTGAGTTTTACGGCAGATTGCGCCGCCCGCCGGCGCCTGGATCGCTTGACAGCCTACTGCGCCTTTTTCGCCTTCACCGGCGTCAGCGCCAGGTCCTGGAAGTCGTAGCTGAAATCGGTCTCTTCCGAGATCGGCTTCATCTTGACGCGGTCGATGCTGCCGTCCGGGTTCAGCGAAAACGTCACATACGCATCGGCGTTGAAGTTGCGCTCCTTCCAGCGGACGATGAAGGTGTCGTGCTGGAAGTGCTCCAGTTCGCCGCTCAGGTCCGGCGTGCGGGTGAAGCTCAGGATGTGCTTGTTGCCTTCCTGGCGGATCGTCATCTTGCCGTACCACGGATCTTCATATTCGCCGTCGTAGGCGGCCAGCGGCAGCGAAGGCTGCGATTTGGCGGCGCGCGCGGTCGCCGCGCTGCTGATTTTTTGCAGTTCTTCCTTGTGGCGGTTTTGCTCGACCGTGCTGACCAGCTTGATCCAGTCGCTGGGCGCGACGTTCAGGTAATGGTCGAGGATGCGCCACTGCAGCGCCTGCATCGAGCCGCTGTTTTCGGCATTCGTCAGGATCGCCACGCCCAGCTTGGCTTCCGGCACCATCACCACCGTCGAATAAAAGCCCTGCAGCGCGCCGCCGTGCATGGCCAGCTTCATGCCCTTGTAATCGCGCAGGCTGAAGCCCAGGCCATAGCCGCTGAAGTTCGGCCTGGTCGCGGCCAGCTCCGGTTGCGGCTCGCGGATGCCGATCGGCGTCTGCATGCTCCACATGTCGCGGCTGCGCGCCTCGCTGAACAGGCGGCCTTCCTTGCCGATGCTGTTCAACTTGCCGCCGTCCAGCAGCACCATCATCCAGCGCGCGATGTCTTCGGCGCTGGTATTGATGCCGACCGCGCCGGCCGCGTTCGCCACCGGCATGGGCTTGACCACCGCAATCTTGTCGTTGATCTTGCTGTGCGGGCTGGCCACGTCCGGGTTGCCGGCATTTTCGGCCAGGCTGGTGGTCGTGGCGGTCATGCCCAGCGGGCCGAGGATGCGTTCATGGATCGCCGCGCCCCAGGGCTTGCCGGCCTTTTCGGCGACGATGCGGCCGGCCACGATGTACAGCAGGTTGTCGTAGGCGTAGCTGGCGCGGAAGCTGGTGGCGGGATGGACATAGCGCAGCTTGTCGATGATCTCGTCGGTCGAGAACGAGGTGGTCGGCCACCACAGCAAGTCGCCGGCGCCCAGCCCCAGGCCGCTGCGGTGGGTCAGCAAGTCGCGCACCGTCATCTGGCCGGTGACGTAGGAATCGTTCATCTGGAAACCCGGCAAGTGCCTGGTGACCGGGTCGTCCCAGGCCAGCTTGCCTTCGTCGACCAGCATCGACAGCGCCGCCGCCGTGAAGGCCTTCGTGTTGGATGCTACCTCGAACAGGGTCTTGCCGTCGACCGGGGCGGGATCGCCCAGCGTGCGCACGCCGAAACCCTGGGCCGTGACGACCTTGCCGTCCTTGACGATGGCGATGGCGATGCCCGGCACGTCGAACACTTTCAGCACGCGCTTGACGTCGGCGTCGAGATCGAAGGCCGGCACGGCGGCGGCGGCGGCGGCGGGGACGGCGGCCGGTTCGGGCGCGGCCAGGGCCATGGTGGAAAACGCCAGCAGGAGCGCGGCGGCGATGCGGTTCAGCGGAAGCATAAGCATGCGGGAAAATTTCCTCAAGGGTATAGGGTCACTGGGCCGGCTTGGCCATCAGCTTGTCGACGGCGGCCTGGGTCAGCGGGTGGTAGCGCTCGCGCGCCTTGGCGTAAAGCGCCTGCGCCCAGGCCCTGTCGTCCGGCCGGGCCAGCAGCGCGGCGTACAGCGGCGCGACGAAACGGGTGCGGCCGACGCTCATCAGGAAGGCGTTCAGCGGCTCGCGCACGTCGTAGCCGGCATGCACCGAGGCCAGATAAAAGCGGAAGGCGATTTCATTGTTGCCGCTCTTGCCGAGGGCGTAGGCGCGGTCGAGTTCCTGCAGCTGCGCAGCGCTGGCCTTGCCGTCGATATCGTTCAGGAATTTCATCCACTCGACCGCCAGCCAGCCCTTCGCCTCCAGGCCGGCCGTGGCGAGCTCGCCCTTGAGCCAGGCCTGGCGCCTGGCGTCCAGCGCGGCCAGGCGCGGCGACACGGCGTGCGCGGCGCTGGCCGGAACGCCGCTGCCGTACAACCAGTCGTCCAGCTCGGCATCGGACATCAGGCCAGGGTGCGCGGCCAGCAGGTTCTGGCGCAGATAGGCGACAAAGTCTTCGGTGCTGGCGCTCTGGAAGGCGTGGCCGTCGAACCAGCCGCGCAGGAAGGGATCGAAGACGGCGCGACCGGCGCGCTGTTCCAGCGTGCGCAGGAACCAGGCGCCCTTCGGATACACCAGGCCCTCGTCGGAGTAGGCCGAGGGATCGGTGTCCGCGCCCCTGGTCGCCAGCGCCTGTTTGGCCGGCGCGATATCCTTCAGCGAGGACAGCAGCTCTTCCTGCTCCAGTTGCAGATGCATCAGCGCGACGTCGGCGCCATACAGCGACTCGACCACGCGCAGCGTCACATAGGTGGTGAAACCCTCGTTGAGCCAGAACGATTTCCACGAAGCGTTGGTCACCAGGTTGCCCGACCAGCTATGCGCCAGTTCGTGGGCGATCAAGTCGACCAGGCTGCGGTCGCCGGCGATCATGGTCGGCGTGACGAAGGTCAGGCGCGGGTTTTCCATGCCGCCGTAGGGGAAGGACGGCGGCAGCACCAGCATGTCGTAGCGCTCCCAGCGATATGGACCATACAGCGCTTCGGCGGCGGCGATCATTTTTTCAGTGTCGGCCAGTTCGTAGGCGGCGGCGGCTATGCGCGCCGGTTCGGCATACACGGCCGAACGCGGCCCGAGGCTGCGCACGTCGATCTCGCCGATGGCCAGCGCCAGCAGATAGGAGGGAACAGGCTGCGGCATGGTGAATTTCCAGCCGCCGGCGCCGCTCGCCTTCGGGTCGTTGTCCGCGCTCATCAGCACGCGCATGCCGGCCGGCGCCTCGATCCGCGCGCTGTAGGTGAAGCGCACCGCCGGCGTGTCCTGCGACGGCACCCAGGAACGGGCGTTGATCGATTCCGACTGGCTGAACATGAAGGGCAGCTTGCCCGACATGGTTTGCTGCGGCGTCAGCCATTGCAGCGCGCTGGCGCCGGGCGCGGTGCGATAGTAGATGCGCACCTTGTCCGGCTGCTGCCCGACGCTGATGCGCAGGGCGCGGCCTTTTTCAGGATGCGCCTGGTCGAGCGGGTCGAGTTGGTAGGGCGCGCTGTTCCAGCCGCTCTTGCCCGGCACCAGCACGCGGGCGATGCTCAATTCGCTGGTGTCGAGCACCAGGGTACGCGCCTCGGGATCGCTCCACTTCAGCGTCAGCTCGGCATAGCCGCTCAGGGTCTTGCGGCTGAAGTCGGCCTTCAGGTCGAGGTGCAGGTCGCTGGTGCGGACCTGGTCGTAGCGGGAAAAACTGAGCGGGTCGAGCGCGTGCGCGGCGCCCGCCATCTGGTACAACAGGGCGCAGGCGAGGATACGCAGGAGTGTAAATTTTGGCATGTTTTTTATGGAAGGGGATGCGAAGGCGCGCTTGTATGCAAGCGCCGAAGAGAATAGCACTTCCCGCCCGGCAGCGAAAGCGCCGGCGGCCGTATTTACAATCAGCAATGGTTCCGCCTTCTGTGGC
This sequence comes from Janthinobacterium sp., assembly GCA_036009485.1. Lineage (GTDB taxonomy): Bacteria > Pseudomonadota > Gammaproteobacteria > Burkholderiales > Burkholderiaceae_D > Janthinobacterium. Next base: position 8,301 of record DASYLQ010000558.1, on the reverse strand, counting down.
CTAACGCACAGAAGGCAAAACATGAACAATTTAGTATTAGCCCTAAAGTTCAGGCCGCTACCTCCGGTCCTCGCCGCTGTATTCGCTTTCGGAAAAATCATGATCACGATAACCAGACTGGCTGCGACGCTGCTGCTGGCGGCCGCGGCGCAAAACAGCGCCTGGGCAGCCACGCCGCCGGCGCTCGCCTTGGCCGTGCCGGAAATATTTTCTAACGACATCAAAGAACCCGATTTCGGCAGTTTTACGATAGATATCCGGGACGCCGAGGCTGATTTCGGCCTGCTGCCGGAAGCGCTGCGTCCTCCCCCTTCCGCCCCCCTCGCCGTGGCCGGTTCGCCAGGCGCCGGCCCGGCACCCGTGCCGGAACCCGACACGTATGTGCTGTTGCTGCTCGGCGCCGGGCTGACTTTGCTGAAAAGCCGGCGCCCCGAACAATCCGCGCCATGGTCTTTGCAACTGTAAGTTAACAATTCAGGCGGGCCAGAAACGCAGCCGGGATGTTAAAATCGAGAACATTTCATTTTTAACAATTTGGTGTCAATTCTGGCACCATGCCGTGCCGGTACTCATGGAAATCCAGAAAAAATCGCAAAAATGGCCGTCCGACGTGCCACGCCTGCCGCTTGACCGCGACCGCATCGCCCGCACCGCCCTGGCTTTGATCGACGAGCACGGCATAGACCAGCTCACCATGCGCCGGCTGGGAGCCGAACTCGGTGTGGAAGCGATGGCGCTTTACCATTACTTCCAAAACAAGACCAGCTTGCTGGACCGCGTACTCGACACGCTGCTGGCGCAACTGGCGGACGCGCTACCGCCCGACGAGGAAGAGCCGCTGCCCAGGATACGGCATATCTTCCTGGCCTTGCGCCGGCTGTCGATCGAGCATCCGCAAGCCTTCGTCTCGGTGATCCAGCGGCGCTTCCGCAACCAGCGCGCGCTGGTTTTTTTCGAACACCTGCTGGAACTGTTCCACCGGGCCGGCTTGAATGTCGAGCAAAGCGCGCGTTATTACCGCGTGCTCATCAATTTCACGCTGGGCGGCGGCATCGTCGAACCCGGCAGCGGCAATCCTGAAGACTTGCCGAAGCAGATAGACGATTCCAAGCAGGAAAAATATCCACGCGTCAAGGCGACCATGCCCTATCTGCACGAAAGCCAGCTCGACCCGATTTTTCGTTTCGGCCTGGACCTGGTCCTGGCGGCGCTGAAAAATGAACTGGCCGGCGGCCCGCCCCCGGCCACGTGCGGATAAGGCGCGGCCAGGCCAGCGCTTCCCATGAAAAGGCGACCCGGGGCCGCTTTGCCAAAGAGCTCAAACCAGCCTGAACTCCACCGCATGTTCGCGCCCGTCGTCGTCCAGCGCGATCGTATTGTCGCGCTGCGCCACGCCGTCGACCGACAGGCCGGCCTCCTGGCCCGCCGCCACGCGCGTGAAGCGGATGGCGTAGCTGGCGCCGCCGTGGCGGTAAGTCAGCTTGAAGGTGTCCCATTCGGCCGGCATGTGCGGCGCCAGGGTCAGCTTGCCCGGCGTCAGCGTCACGCCCAGCAGCGATTCCACGATCAGGCGGTACATCCAGCCGGACGAACCGGTGTACCAGCTCCAGCCGCCACGGCCCACATGCGGCGCCACCGCATACACGTCGGCCGTGACCACGTAAGGCTCGACCTTATAGCGGGCCATGCCTTGCGGCGTGCAGCCGTGCCGCACCGGATTGATCATGCGCAGCAATTCCCAGGCGCGCTCGCTGTCGCCCATGGTCGCGAAAGCCATCGCGGTCCAGATCGCGGCATGGGTGTACTGGCCGCCGTTTTCGCGCACCCCCGGCACGTAGCCGCGGATGTAACCGGGGTTGATGTCGGCCTTGTCGAACGGCGGGTCGAGCAGTTGGATCAGGCCGGCGTCGCGCTTGACCAGGCGGGCGTCGACCTGGTCCATGGCGCCGCGCACCCGCTGCGGATCGGCGGCGCCGGAAATCACGCCCCAGCTTTGCGAAATCGAGTCGATCTGGCATTCCTCGTTCAGGCGCGAGCCAAGCGGCCTGCCGTCGTCGAAATAGGCGCGCCGGTACCACTCGCCGTCCCAGGCATGCTGCTCGACGTTGGCCGCCAGCTTCTTGCCTTCGATGCGGCACAGCTCGGCGAACGCCGCGTCGTTGCGCAAGTCCGCCACCTCGGCGAAACGGCGCAGCACTTCGTACAGGAAGAAGGCAAGCCAGACGCTTTCCCCCTTGCCGTGCTCGCCGACCTTGTCCATGCCGTCGTTCCAGTCGCAAGAGCCCATCAGCGGCAAGCCGTGCTCGCCGAAGCGCAAGCCGTGGCGGACGGCGCGCACGCAATGCTCGTACAAGTCGGCCGACTGGCCGGAGCGGATCGGCAAGTCGTAATACGAATCTTCTTCCGGCTTGACCGGGCGGCCTTCGAGGAAGGTCGCCGGCTCGGACAGCACACCGGTGTCGCCGGTGGCGGTGACATAGCGCCAGGTCGCCAGCGGCAACCAAAGGTAATCGTCCGAGCAATGCGTGCGCACGCCGCGGTCGGTCGGCGGATGCCACCAGTGCTGCACGTCGCCCTCGAGGAATTGGTGATGGGCGCACAGCAGCAGGTGATCGCGCAGCAGTTGCGGCTGGGTGTGGATCATCGCCATCACGTCCTGCAACTGGTCGCGGAAGCCGAAGGCGCCGCCGGACTGGTGATAGCCGCTGCGCGCCCACAGGCGGCACGCGATGGTCTGGTACATCAGCCAACCGTTGGCGATGACGTCGAGGGCCGCATCCGGCGTCTCGATCTGCACCGCGCCCAGGATCCGGTCCCAGTGCGCGCGCACGCTTTCCAGCGCTTCCTGCGCGGTGGCGGAACCCTGGTAGCGCTGCACCAGGCTGCTGGCGTCGGCGTTGCGGCGCCCGCCCACGCCGAGCATGAAGACGATTTCGCGCTCCTGGCCGGGCAGCAGTTCGAACGGCACCTGGATCGCCGCGCAGGGATCGAGCCCGCTGCCGGTTTTGCCGGACAGACGCACGCGGCGCATCGCCGCCGGACTGGCCATGGTGCCGTTGCGGCCGATGAATTCGTTGCGGTCGCAAGTCACCGAGTGGCTGCCGGCGTCGCTGCTGAAAAAGCAGACGCGGCCCGAGAACTCGGTGTTGTAGGCATTCCTGGCGAACAGGGCGCCGCTGATGGCGTCGATCTCGGTAATGATGTGCATGGTCGACTTGGCGCGCAGATCGCCCAGCACCCACTCGACATAGCCGGTGGCCGACAGGCGCCGCGTGAGGTCTGAATCGTTGCGGATGCGCAGCACCGAATACTTGATCGAGGCATCCAGCGCGACATAGCTGCACAGGGCGCTGGCGATGCCGTTTTCGCTATGCTCGAAGACGCTGTAGCCGAAGCCGTGGCGCGTCACGTAGTCGCCGCTGCCGCGCGCCGGCAAGGCGGTGGGCGACCAGAAATGGCCGCTCTGCTCGTCGCGCAGGTAAAACGCTTCGCCGCTGGCGTCCGAGACCGGGTCGTTGGCCCACGGCGTCAGGCGGAATTCATGGGCGTTCTCGTTCCAGGTATACGCCTGGCCGCTTTCCGACACGACGCTGCCGAACTGGGCGTTGGCCAGCACGTTCGACCACGGCGCCGGCGTGCGCCGTTCCTCGTTGGTGGTGATGACGTATTCGCGGCCGTCCGGCGTGAAGCCGCCCAGGCCGTTTTCCAGGATCAGCTGGCGCGGCGCGGCGCGGTGGGCGGCGCCGTGGCTGCCCGCTTCGGCGCGGCTGTCGGCCGGCAGCGGCGGCATGCGCAAGGCCGGCGCGCCGGGACGCTTGATCTGCTCGGCCAGCGTGCCGCGGCTGTCGGACAGGACCACCCGCGCCACCGATTGCAGCAGTATCCGGTCTTCATTGGCGATCTGGTCGGCCAGGCGCACGAAGATGCCGCCCGGGCGGTCGATCGCCTGGGCGTCGATGCCGGAAGCGATCAAGCCCATGATCTGTTCGTGCAACAGTTGGCGGTAGCCGGACTGGTCTTCATACCAGATCACCAGGTCCACCGTCAGGCCCTTCAGGCGCCAGTAGGCGTGCGCCTGCACCAGCTGGCGCGCCAGCTCGATATTGGCCGGGTCCTTGATCTGCAGCAGCACGATCGGCAGGTCGCCCGAAATCGCATACGCCCACAGGCCGGACTGGCCGCGCTGGTTGCGGATCAGGATGCTGGCGTCGGCGCGCAGCGCGGCGTTCGGGTAGATGATGGTATTGGCCAGACGGCCATACAACTGGGCGTCGGCCTCACTGGCGTTGAGCTGGCGCAGCACCACTTGGCTATGGGTCCAGGCCAGTTCAAAGACGCGGTCGGCCAGGTGGTGGTCCTGGTATTTGTCGATCAGGTGCAGCGCCGCGTCGCGCGTTTCGGTCATGCCGGTGACGATGTCGACCGTAACCACCTGGTCCGGTTCCAGGGTGATCAGGTAGCGGATCGCCACCACCGGATCGAGCACCGAACCGTGGCCGCCGCCCAGCGGGCCCGGCTCCATCAAGGCGCCCGGCGCCAGCGCGGTATTGCCGCGGCCGAGGAAGGCCGCGCGGTCGGTCTCGAACGACACCTGGCGGATATTCGCGTCATGCACCGTCATGTGATGCAGCAGCCACGGCATGTGCTCGCCGGTGGAGCGCGGACGGCGCGTGCACAGGATGGCGTTTTCCTGTTCCAGGATTTCGGTCTGGACAAACAGCTTGCTGAAGGCCGGATGGGCATTGTCGGCCGCGGCCTGGGCCATCACCACTTCGGCGTAGCTGGTCAGTTCGATGACGCGGCGCCGGTCGGATTTATTCGTGATGCGGGTGCGCCGCATTTCAATGTCGTCTTCCGGCGAAACGACGATTTCCGTGTGCAGGTCGAGGCCCTTGTCGGCGCGGCGGAATTCGGCACGGCCCTCGGAAAAGATGACTTCGTATTTCCTGGGTTCGACCAGGGTCGGCTGATAGGTGGTCGACCAGAATTCGCCATCTTCCATATCGCGCAGGTAGCAGAAATTGCCCCAGTTGTCGCGCGTGCTGTCTTCGCGCCAGCGCGTCACGGCCAAGTCTTTCCAGCGGCTGTAACTGCCGCCGGCATTGGTCACCATCACGTGATAGCGTCCGTTCGACAGCAACTGTGTTTCAGGCATGAGTGTATTGGCCTGGGCCAGGATACGCATGGGCATTGCTTGCTCCGGTGTCGTGGTGCGCAGCGCCGTCAGCTCCGCCGTATGGGAATAAAAGGCGCCCGCCTGCGGCACGCGTTCCTGCAAGACCAGCAGGGTCGATTGCAGCAGCGGGTCGGATTCGAAACGCCGCTGCATCGGGCGGTCGTGCAAGAGATAGCTCAGGGCCAGGAAACCCATGCCCTGGTGGTGCACCATGAAGGACTTGATGATGGCGTGGTTCTGGCCGCGCGGCAGGCGCGACGGCGTGTAATCGACCGCTTCGTAAAAACCGTAGCGGCCGGCGAAGCCGGCGGCCTGCATGCGCTGCAGGTTCAGGCAAGACGCTTCCGGCTTGACCATCAGGCCCAGCATCGTCGCGTAGGGCGCGATCACCAGGTCGTCGGCCAGGCCGCGCTTCAAGCCCAGGCCGGGCACGCCGAAAGCGCGGTACTGGTAGTTGAGGCTGGCGTCGACGGTGTTGTAGCCGGACTCGGAAATCCCCCACGGCACGTTGCGCTGTCTGCAATAGTCGATCTGCGCCTCGATCACCGAGCGGTAGGTCTGGTCGAGCAGGGTGTCGTCATAGTTCGGCATCACCAGCAGCGGCATCAGGTACTCGAACATCGAGCCGCTCCAGGACAGCAGCACCGGCTGGCCGGCGACGATGCACAACTGGCGCCCGAGCGCGAACCAGTGCTCCTGCGGCAACTGGCCCTGGGAGATGGCAACGAAGCTGGCCAGCCGCACTTCCGAGGCCAGCAAGTCGTAATAACTGGCGTCGAGGCGGCGCTCGGTGAGGTTGTAGCCGATCGCCAGCAGCTTGGTCGAGGCGTTGTACAGGAAGCTGTAATCGATCTGGGCGAAGTGGTGCGCTTGCGCCGCCAGGCGCGCGATCAGGTCCACGCGCCGCGCCGCCGCCGCGCTGCCCTGCTGCACCAGTTGCGCCAGATGGTGCTGGCGTTCGCGCTCGCCCGGCGCCAGGTCGGACAGGGCGCCGGCGGCCGGCGCGAAGTTGGCCAGTTCGCGCAGGGTCGGCACACGCACCAGGCTGGCGTCGGCGACGTCGCCGCCGGCCAGGGCCACCCATGGCGCCAGCTCGGTCAATTCATCCATGGCGGCGCGGCCCTGCCTGACCAGGGCCTCGGCCCACATCAGCAGGGCAGGCTCGCCCTTGGGTTCGCCCTTGGACTCGCCCTTGAGCCCGGCCTTGGCCCCGGCCGCCGCGTGCGCCAGCGCCAGGAAGCCGTCCGCCGCCGCCGCGACGCGGACCAGGTAGGCCTGCCATTCCAGCAGGTTGGATGGATACAGCTCGGGCGCCGGCGCGAATTCATTGTGCAGCGCCAGCAGCACCGCTTCGGCATCGCCGCCGACCGCGACCGCGCTTTCCACCAGCACCAGGTAGGTGGCGGCGATGCCGTCGGCGATCTGGCGCCCGAGGATGGGCTGGTCGACCAAGCCGAGCAGTCCCGCCTGCAGGGTCAGCAAATGGCCGGCCAGGTTGCCGCTGTCAACCGTCGAGATATACACTGGCTGCAGCGGTTTCAAGGTCAGCGTATCGTACCAGTTATAAAAATGGCCCTGGTGGCGTTCCAGCCTGGCCATGGTGTTCAGCGTATTTTCGATGCGGCCCACCATCTGGGCCCCGGTAACGTAGCCGAAATCGTGGGCGGTGACGTTGGCCAGCAGCGCCAGGCCCATATTCGTCGGCGAGGTGCGGTGGGCCACCACCATGGCCGGGTGTTCCTGCATATTATCCGGCGGCAGCCAGTTTTCTTCCGGGCCGACGAAGGTCTCGAAAAAGGCCCAGGTCTTGCGCGCCACGCCGTGCAGGAACTGGGTCTGCTCGGCGCTGAGGCGGGCGCTGGGGCGCTCGACCGGCAGGCTGATCCACCAGGCCACGGCTGGCGCCACCAGCCACAGCAGCAGCAGCGGCGCGGCGGCGGCCAGCGCTTCCGGGCGCCAGGCGGCCAGCGCGGCGCCGGCGCCGGCGGCCAGTGCCGGCGACACCCACATGGTGCGCCAGATGCTGCCCAGGCCGCTGCCGGAACGGGCCAGCGCGGAGGCGCGCCATTCCAGCAAATGCTTGTGCGACACCAGCATGCGCCACAGCGCGCGGCCGATGGCATCCAGGCTGAAAAACGCTTCGTAGGGCAGGAAGACGAGGGTCAGGATGGCGTGCGAAAAATGGATGCGGCTGCGGCGCAGCCAGGCGCCCAGGTGCTGGCGCCACAGCGTGTCGCGCGGGCGCTTGCTGAGGTCGTAGACCGAGGACGCCAGCGGCGGCACGAAGACGATCGCGAGGACGGCGGCGGTCCAGAAGCCGACGTCGCCCAGCGCGGCCCAGGACAGCAGCAGCGACAGGGTCAGCACCGCCGCCACCAGGCTGCGGCGCAGGTTGTCGAACAGCTTCCAGCGCGACAGCGCCGTCAGCGGGTTGGCTTCGCGCTTGCCGGCATGGCCGGGCACGCTGCCGAACAGCCAGCCGACCAATTGCCAGTCGCCGCGGGTCCAGCGCTGGCGCCGGCTGACGTCGTCCTTGTAGCGCGCCGGGTATTCTTCATACAACTGGGCGTCGCTGAGCAGGCCGGCGCGCAGGTAGCAGCCTTCCAGCAAGTCGTGGCTGAGGATCTGGTTGTCGGGAAGACGCTCGGCCAGCACCTGCTCGAAGACGTCGAGGTCGTAGATGCCCTTGCCGATGAAGGAACCTTCGTAGAACACGTCCTGGTACAGGTCGGAGACGGTGCGGGTGTAGGGGTCGATGCCCGGTTCGCCGCCGCACAATTGCTCGTAGCGCGAAGCGTTATCGCTGGGCAGGCTGACCGCCACGCGCGGCTGCAGGATGCCGTAGCCGGCCACCACGCGGCGCGAGGCCGGGTCGACGTACGGCCGGTTCAGCGGATGCATCATGGTGGCGATGAAATGGCGCGCCGAATCGCGCGGCAGTTGCGTGTCGGTGTCGAGGGTGATCACATACTTGATGGTGCGCAGGCCCTGCTCTGCGCCGACCACCAGCGAGAATTTGTCGCGCGCGCCGCCGCGCAGGAAGCGGTTCAGGTCGGCCAGCTTGCCGCGCTTGCGCTCATGCCCCATCCAGACCTGTTCCTGCGGGTTCCAGAGACGCGGGCGGT
>DASYLQ010000557.1:0-4130 GCA_036009485.1 Janthinobacterium sp. | reverse complement strand
CGGCATGTCCATCGCCATTGGCGGCTTGGCGGGCGCGCTACCTGGAACCGATTCCGGGCGCGGTGGCGTAAAATAAACCTTCACCGTATCGTCCGGTCCATAGGCTGGCAAGGCCGAACGCAGTTGGTAGCCGGCCGGCGCCGCAGCTTGCGCGGCAGCTACCGCATCGTCCAGCGAGCGCATTGGCCCGCTGGCGACGACATGGTCCAATCTGGCATACAGCACGTCCTCGATTTGCGGCGTGAAGATATAAAAAATGCCGGTCAATGTAGCGAGCAAAGCAAATGGCGAGGCGATCAACGCGGCCCAGAAATGGATGCGCCACATCAGGCTTTTGCGCAAGGCAAGCAAGCTATGGCGTGTGTCAATGTTCGTCATGGTGCGCTTTCAGTTAAAAGGAGGCCCGCACGCCCAGCGTCACGCTCAGTGGCTGGCCCAACTGCGGGATGGTGCTGCTGCTGAGCGTGGCGCCGTTCATCGTCGTATAGCCCAGGCCGTTGTCATAATAGGTGCGGTTGAACAGGTTTTGCGCACTGCCATACAGATCGAACTGGCGATTGAGCCGATACCTGAAGCCAAGATTGACCAGCGTGGCGCCCTGGTTGATCTGGGTATGCGCGGTATTGTTCCAGTAATTCGGAAAGGTCTTCGATTCCAGCATCAAGTTTAGCGCCGAGTTGACCTTCCAGGTGGTCCCGGCCGTTACCATCCACCCCGGTACCTGGCCGATCTGCGCATGCACCGGCACGGCCGGCGCCGCAGCCGATGGCAACGCCGCGTAAGCCGAACTGGTCAGGTAAGCCATGGTACGCGTCAAGCCGCCGTGGACTTGCCAGTCCGGTTTGAGCTGCCAGTCCGCCATCAGTTCGGCGCCTTTGAAGGTAGCGTCGCCCGCGTTCAGGTATTGGTTCACGGTGGTGATACTGCCGGGGGCAAAGCCGGTGCCGGCCAGCAGCGGCGTGCAGGCCGCCGCGGTTGTGCACAACGGTCCGTAGTCGATGAAATTCTTCAGCTTGTTGTCATAGACGGTGAAATTCACGTTCAAGCCAGGCTGCACATAGTCGAGGCCGATTTCCTTGCCGACATTGGTCTGCGGCGTCAGTGTCGGGTTGGTCGCCGTATAGCTGGTGCCGCTGACGAAGCTGCGATACATCTGGTTCATGCCGGGCGCGGCGAAGTTGCTGTACACGGCTGCACGCAGGTCAAAGCCGTGCGGCAGGTAATATTTACCGCCCAGGCGAGGGTCGAAATGCTGGGAGGTCTGGTTGGCCAGGTCGCTGCCGACCTGGTTGCTGCCCACGGTGCCGCTCAATTGGCCGTTGCGAGTTTGAAAAAAGTCCTCGCGCAGGCCGGCCGTGATGTCGAACGGCAGGTCGGCGGGACGGTAGCTGGCCTGGGCAAACACACCCTCGAAGCGATGGTTGCCGCGGTTCTCCAACGCCGCGGTCCGGGCCACGGTGTTATAGATATTGAGGTCGTCGTCAGAGCGCACTTGGCGCAGATCGACGCCGACGCGGACGTCCTTGAAGTCGCCGACGCTGCGCTGGTAAAAAACCGAACCGCCTTCGCTACTGTAATTGGCCTGTTCGATTTGCGACACATAAGGCACGCCAACGCCAGGATTCAGAATGCTGAACGATGGCGTCGTACCGTTGTTGGTGGTGTCCATTTCGCCTTTGTTGTACCAGCCGGCCAGGTTGATGCTGGCACCACCGTCAAGGCGGGTGGCGCCGCCGGCGCTGAGCTGGTATTTCTTCCAGCGGTTGCTGGTATCGCTCCAGACCAGCCCGTCCTCTTTGGACTCGTGTTGCTGCAGCTTGATGAAATACTTCGACGTCGCCGATGGGGTCAGGTAAGCCGTCAGGCCAAGGTTGTCGGTGTGCGACGCCGTGGGCACCATGTAGGGGTTGCGGTACTGCACCGGAGTCAGATTGTAGCCGTCGCTTTTGGCCCAGCCGGCAGTCAGGCCCAGCGTCAGCACTTGGTTCGACAGCAGCGTCAACGCTGCGTCCGCCGTCGTCGTATTAAAACTCCCATAACTGACATTGATCCGCCGTTCGTCCGGCAGCGGCGCGCGCGTCACGACGTTGACAATGCCGCCCATGGCCAGGTTGCCCCACAACGTGGAGGCGCCGCCGCCGCGTATCACTTCGATGCTATCGATACTGTCCTTGGACAATTGGCCCCAGTCGATGGTCCGGAAAAATGGGTCGTTGATCGGAATCCCGTCGGCCATCGCCAGCGTGTTCACGTTGGTGGTGGTGCCAAAGCCGCGGATGCTGAAGGCCTCGCCGGTCGGGTGGATCATCGCCGCCGGTATCTGCCGCAAATAGATGCCCGGGATTTTATTCAAGATCTGATCGATCGTCGTGCCGGGCGAATTTTGTACCTGGTCCTGGGACAGCACGGTGGTGGCCAGATCCATCTGCTGCAGGCTGACGCCGCGGCCGGCCGAGACGGTGACGACGGCAACGGGACCGGCAGGCGCGCCCGCGTCGGGAGTCTGTTGGGCGAATACGCCCTGGCTGATGGCCGCAGCCATGACGGTCAGGCCGATCCGGCCCGTTTGATAAGGTAAAAACATGGTTAATCCCATAAAAAATCCGGCGACTGCGCGCCCGAACGCAGTCGGCGCTCACGCAGCAATGACGCACCGGCTTGCGCAGAGATGGCGCCGTATGGGCGCGCACCATCATTGCAGGCAGCAGTGTGCGTAGCTCAAGTAAGTGATGAAATTGGCTGGAAAGGCTGGGTCAGTTGCATGCTCGCTAGCGGCATGCAGCCCGGGCGGAACAATCAGCTGTTCAGGGGCGACGGCGGTGCCCGGGCCTGGGACGGCGCCCAGGCAAACATGGTGTGTGGTCCGTGCTCAAACAGCGCCGGCAGATAAGCCAGACCGAACGTGAGCAAATGCAGCACAGGGGGAGAAATGGAGGGGACGACGGGATCGACGGCCGAGCTGCAAAACATGCAATGCCCCGACTGACTGTGACAGTCGTCAGGCGTCGACTTGCCGCTGTCGCGCAGTCCGGGGTCTTGTCGCTTGATGTCATCGGCCGAGCACAGCTCGGCGTAGACGGCATTGCCGCCTGCGGTTGCCAATTTCGGCTGACTCTGCAGATGCGGTGGCAACATCGATGGCGCCAACAGCATCGCCAGAATCGTCAGGATGACGAAGCTGAGAAAAACTCGCTGTTGTAAATCGATTTTGCGCATGGGCGTTCATTGTCCGCATCCGGCGTGGTGATGTCAATCGATATGAGCCTGTGCCCTTGCGGCGGCACAAACGACCATGTGCGATCGCTCCTGCTTCATCGCCGCGGGTGGATATGCAGATGGCCCACCCCAACGTACTTCTCTTTTTCATGTCGAGCGGCACCAGGTGCACGTTGCCGTGCCGGACGCCGGTCTGCGAATTGATGCTGTCCGCGCAGGCGCGCACCTCCTCGATACGCCCCTTCAGAATCACCGTTTCCAGGCAGTTGTCGTGATCGAGATGCACGTGCTGGGTCGCCACGGCGACATCGTGGTGGCCGTACATATAGCTGACGGTGGCCACGCACCATTGCGCTTTCTGCGCGCCGATCTCCTCTTCGCCCAAAGCGCGGCGCACCAGATCGCGGAAGGCCTCGGAACGATTCAGATAACCCTTGCGCTCGACGAGACTATCGAAGGCATCGGCCAGCGCGTCTTCGACTGAAATGGCTACGCGCCGCATGATTGACATCCCTTGCAAAATATTGTCGCGAGAGGGACGTCAGTCATGGAATGGCTTTCGTTAGAAATTACGCACCAGGGTCAGGCGCGCAGTGCGCGGCTCGGCGGAATGGAAATGGATGTCGTTGGCGCCGTCTGGCCTTCGCCGGGCAAACGCGACTGGTAATAATCATCGATGTCGCTGGCTTGCCGGTTAAAGAGATTGAATCCGTCGAGCGTCAAGCTGGTCCGTTCGCTGAATTTATTGCCGATACGGCCGTACGCGAGGATCGTCGATTCCGAGCGCACGCTGTCGTCCTCGATGAGCGAGCGAGGGCCGAAATAACGCGTCTCGAAGCCGCCGTACCAGCGCCCGATATCCTTGGCGGTGACACCGAAGGAGCCCACTTTTTGCGGGGCCTCGGGGATATAGT
>DASYLQ010000556.1:0-3471 GCA_036009485.1 Janthinobacterium sp. | reverse complement strand
AGAGCCCATGGCGGCGGTGACCTTTGCCTGGGTGTTTGCGGCTCTGTCGGCTGCCGTCTTTGCTAACCACTGACGTGCCACCACTTCGAAGGTTTGTTCTGCCGCAGTAATCCGCGCAATCTTTTCTTCGCGCTTGGCTTGGCTCGGATCTGCTGGTGGAATTAACGCCAGCAGCTTGCGAGCTTCATCTCTACGAGATCGCGCCTGGGCGAGTGAGACGGCAGGGTAGATCCCGAGGGCCAAGGTCTTCTGCTTGCCGTTGAACCTGTAGTTCATACGCCAGCACTTCGACGTCGCCGTGACCAGCAGGTACATGCTGCCGCCGTCGCTGAGTTTGTCGCCGGCGCGTGCGCCGCTGTGCTTCACCAGCCGGATGGCCGTATCGGTTAATGCCATTGCCTCGCCTCTGTTGGTATGCTGTTTTTCGCTTGTCGCTGATACCAACAGACATCCTATCTTTTTGTTGGTATCTCATGCCATTGCATAACTTGTGGTGAGACAACAAAAAACCCGCATCACCTATGAGGAGAGCGGGTTTCGAGACTGCATAACATGGTGTGATGCAGGGTGCTGGTGCCGACTGCCGGTTTCGAACTGGCCACCTGATGATTACAAATCAACTGCTCTACCAAATGAGCTAAGTCGGCGTAACTTAAACGAGGCGAATTATACGCTATTTAATTCGCGTCAGGGTCGGCCGGCCGCCCTTTTTGGGCGGTTCGTCGTCGCCGTCAGGCGTCGTCGGATCCGTTGCCGGACGTGGTTCCGCCGGGTTCGACGGCACTGACGACAGGGCCGGCGCCGCAGCGCTGGCCGGCTCTTCAGCCGGCGCTTTCGGCGCCGCTTCCGCAGCCGTGCCCAGTTGGGGCTCGAAGGCCATGCCCTGGCCGTTTTCATTCGCGTAGATCGCCATCACGTTGTTGACCGGGACGAAAATTTCGCGCGACACGCCGCCGAAGCGGGCGTGGAAACGGATGCTGTCGTTATCCATCTTCAGCCCGCTGGTGGCGCCGAAGCTGATGTTCAGGACGATTTCTCCCTTCTTGACGAATTCCATCGGCACCGTGGTGCCGGCGTCGACTTTTACCGCAAGGTAGGGTGTATAGCCGCTGTCGGTGCACCATTCATAGATGGCGCGCAGCATATAGGGTTTGGTTGAGATTTCAGACATGATTGTTGGCAGATTGTGAAACCCGGCGCTGCGCCGCCGCCCCAGCGGGCGAGCGGCGACGCGGCGCCGATACATCAAGTGAAACCGCCGCAGGTTTCCCTTAGCGGCGCATGACCTTTTCCGACGGCGTCAGCGCTTCGATGTAGGCCGGACGCGAGAAGATGCGCTCGGCGTACTTCATCAGCGGCGCCGCGGTCTTCGACAATTCGATGCCGTAGTGATCGAGGCGCCACAGCAGCGGCGCCACGGCCACGTCGAGCATCGAGAATTCGTCGCCCAGCATGTACTTGTTTTTCAAGAACAACGGCGCCAGCGTCGTCAGGCGGTCGCGGATTTCCGCGCGCGCCTTGTCGTGGCTCTTGTCGTTGCTCTTGGCGCGTTCGCTTTCCAGCACGTGCACGTGGACGAACAATTCCTTTTCGAAATTGAACAGCATCAGGCGCGCGCGCGCCCGCATCAGCGGATCGGCCGGCATCAGTTGCGGATGCGGGAAACGTTCGTCGATGTACTCATTGATGATGTTCGATTCGTACAAAATCAGTTCGCGCTCGACCAGGATGGGGACCTGGCCGTACGGGTTCATCGTCGAAATGTCTTCCGGTTTGTTGAACAGGTCGACGTCGCGAACCTCGAAGTCCATGCCTTTTTCAAACAGGACCAGGCGGCAGCGTTGGGAAAATGGGCAGGTCGTACCCGAATAGAGAACCATCATTTTTATAGTTCCTTAGAAACAAAGGGGGTGAAGCCGCGACGGATCACCCCAAAACGGCCGCCCGGTCAACCGGACGACGCAACACAAATGCCGCCGCTACAGCGGCACTCTCTTATTTGACTTCCTTCCAGTACGACGCGTTCAAGCGCCATGCCAGCAGGGCAAAGCCGGTCAGGAACAGCAAGACCCAGACGCCGAGGCGCTTGCGCGTCGCGGCGGCCGGTTCCGCCATCCAGTCCATATAACCGACCAGGTCGGCCACGGCGGTGTCGAATTCCAGCGGCGTCATGCTGCCGGGTTTCAACTGCTCGTAGCCGGCGAAGACTTTTTCCGACTTGCCGTCTTCGCCTTTTTCTTCAGCAAATTTTACGCTGCGCGTGCCCTGCAACTCCCACAGCACGTGCGGCATCGCCACATTCGGCAGCACCATATTGTTCCAGCCGGTTGGGCGGGTGTCGTCCTTGTAAAAGCTGCGCAGGTAGGTGTACAGGTAATCGCCGCCGCTGCCGTTGGCCGAGGCCCTGGCGCGCGAGATCACCGACAGGTCCGGCGGCACGACGCCGAACCAGGCCTTGGCGTCCTTGGGCGCCATCGCCGTCGTCATCATGCCGCCCACCTTGTCGCTGGTGAACAGCAGGTTGGCGCTGATCTGCGCTTCCGTCAGGCCCAGGTCGCGCAGGCGGTTGTAGCGCATGGCCGAGGCCTGGTGGCAGTTCAGGCAGTAATTGACGAACAGCTTGGCGCCATGCTGCAGGGCCGGCATATTGTTGGAGCGGTCAGGCGCCTTATCCAGCGGAAAGCCTTCAGCCATGGCCAGGGCCGGCACCAGAGCCAGGATGGCCAGCAGTTTTTTCGGAAAATTCATGTAGTGTCCTTTGAGCTAACGTACTGTCGTCATTTAGTGCGGATGGAAGGTCACGCGGGACGGCACAGGCTTGAACGTGCCCGCCGCGCTCCACCATGGCATCAACAGGAAGAAGCTAAAGTAATATAGTGCAGCGACTTGCGCCACCATCGTGCGGATCTCGTTCGGCGGATTGGTGCCGAGATAGCCGAGGGTCAGGAAGGAGATGCCGAACAGGATGTACAGGTATTTGTGCCAGTTCGGACGATAGCGGATCGACTTCACCTTGGAATGGTCGAGCCAGGGCAGGAAGGCCAGGATCACCACCGAGGAACCGAACAGCACCACGCCCCAGAATTTCGCATCCAGGGTCAGCATGCCGACGATGGCCACCAGGGCGATCACCGAAATGGCGATCTTCAGCGCGCCCGAGATGCGCGCCTTGACCCAGAGGAAGGCGACATAGCCGACGACGGCGGCGATCAGCACCCACATGAAGTCGGCGGTGGTGGCGCGCAGCACCGAGTAAAACGGCGTGAAGTACCAGGTCGGGGCGATTTCCGACGGCGTCTTGAGCGAGTCGGCCGGTAAGAAGTTGTTGTACTCGAGGAAGAAGCCGCCCATTTCCGGCGCGAAAAACACCACCGCGCTGAAGATCACCAGGAATACCGAAACGCCGAACAGGTCGTGCACCGTGTAGTAAGGATGGGATGGGATCGAATCCATCGGGTTGCCGTCGGGACC
>DASYLQ010000555.1:0-7607 GCA_036009485.1 Janthinobacterium sp. | reverse complement strand
TTCGCGCTGATGTTTTTCGAAGTGAGCGGCCTGGTCTGGGCCGCCGCCCTGGCCTGGTGGATAGTGCTCGGCCTGGCGACCGGTGTGATCGGCGCCGTTGGCGCCATCTTGCTGGCCGTCATCCTCCTGCTGCCGGCGCTGGTGCTGGCCGTGCGGCCGCTGCGCCAGGCCTATGTCACGCCGCAGGTGCTCGACTTGTTCAAGCGCATCCTGCCGGCCATGTCGGATACCGAACGCGACGCGCTGGAAGCGGGCACCACCTGGTGGGACGCCGACTTGTTCACCGGCAAGCCGGACTGGGATAAATTCCTCGCCCTGCCGCGGCCCTTGCTGAGCGGCGAAGAGCAAGCCTTCCTCGACCATGAAGTGAGCCAGTTGTGCGACATGATAGACGATTGGGAGACCACGCAAGTGTGGCAGGGCCTGTCGCCGCAAGCCTGGCAATTTGCCAGGGACAGGGGTTTCCTCGGCATGATCATCCCGAAGAAATACGGCGGCAAGCAATTCTCGGCCTATATGCATTCGCAAGTGGTGATGAAGCTGTCGACCCGCTCATCCGCGGCGGCCGTGTCGGTGATGGTGCCGAACTCGCTCGGGCCGGCCGAGCTGCTGCTGCATTACGGCACCGAGGAACAAAAAGACCATTATCTGCCGCGCCTGGCGAAAGGCGTCGACGTGCCTTGTTTCGCGCTGACCAACCCGTATGCCGGTTCGGACGCCGCGGCGATCCCCGACGTCGGCGTGGTCTGCGAGCAGCAATTCGAAGGCCGCGAAACCCTGGGCCTGCGCCTGACCTGGTCCAAGCGCTACATCACGCTGGGACCGGTGGCTACGGTGCTGGGCCTGGCCTTCCGCACCGTCGACCCGCAGCACCTGCTGTCGCCGCAGGATGAGCTGGGCATCAGCTGCGCGCTGATTCCGACCACGCACGAGGGCGTGGTGATCGGCCGCCGCCACTGGCCGCTGAACGCCGTCTTCCAGAACGGCCCGACCTCGGGCGACGACGTCTTCATCCCGATCGACTGGGTCATCGGCGGCCGCGCGCAGATCGGCAAGGGCTGGCGCATGCTGATGGAATGCCTGGCGGCGGGACGGGCCATTTCGCTGCCTTCGTCGAGCGTCGGCATGGCCAAGCTGGCGGTGCGCGGCACCAGCGCCTACGCGGCGATCCGGCGCCAGTTCAAGACGCCGGTCGGCAAATTCGAGGGCGTGCAGGAAGCGCTGGCGCGCATGGGCGGCAACCTGTACATGATGGACGCGGTTCGCAAGCTGTCGGCGCTGGCGGTCGACCTGGGTGAAAAGCCGGCCGTGATTTCCGCCATCGCCAAATACCACGTCACCGAGCGCGGCCGGGTGATCGTCAACGACGGCATGGATATCCTGGGCGGCAAGGGCATTTGCCTGGGGCCGAGCAATTTCCTGGCGCGCGCCTACCAGCAAGTGCCGATCTCGATCACGGTGGAAGGCGCGAACATCCTGACGCGCTGCCTGATCATCTTTGGCCAGGGCGCGATCCGCGCCCATCCTTATGTGCTGAAGGAAATGCACGCGACCCGCGAAAGCGACCGCCAGCGCGCCGTGGCGGCCTTCGACGTAGCCTTTTTCAGCCATGCCGGTTTCGTCTGTGCCAACGCCGTGCGGGCGCTGGTATGCGGCTTGACGGGCGGACGGCTGATGCCGGCGCCGCGCGCGGCCGCGCCGGAAATGCAGCCGTATTACCGCGCCGTCGATCGCCTGTCGACCGCCTTTGCGCTGTTGACCGACATGTCGATGTTCGTGCTGGGCGGTTCGCTCAAGCTGCGCGAGCGCATTTCGGCGCGCCTGGGCGACGTGCTGTCGCAGATGGTCCTGGTCTCGGCGGCGCTGAAGCGCTTCGAGGACGATGGCCGTCCGGCCGCCGATGCCGCCTATCTCGACTGGTCGGTGCAGGATGCGCTGCTGAAGGCGCAGCAGGCGCTGGCCGGCGTGCTGGAGAATTTCCCCAACCGGCCGCTGGCTTTCCTGGCGCGCCTGCTGGTGTTCCCCTTCGGCTTGCCGTATCGGGCTCCGTCCGATGCGCTGGGCACGGCGGTGGCCCAGGCGATGCAGACGGCCGGCAAGAGCCGCGACCGCCTGCTGGCGGATTCCTTCGTGCAAGGCGAGATCAGCGACCCGGTCTCGTGCGCCGAGATGGCTTTTGTCTTGCTGCCGAAAGTGGAAGCCATCGAGCAGCGCCTGAAACCGGCGATCCGCGCCGGCGCGCTGGCGCCGATGCCGCAAAGCTTGCCGGAGATGCAGGACTGGGTGAGCAAGGCGGCCATGCTGGGCGTGATCGATATGGAAGAGCGGCGCGTGATGGCGGATTTCGCCCGTTTCACCGATGTGTCGGTGCATGTCGACGACTTCCCGCAAGACTTCAACGTCGCCGCCGACATGGCCCGGCGCCAGCAGGCGCTGGCCGAACGCAAGCGCACGGCCAAGGTGTAGCTCAGGTCTGGACAACGCCGTTTGGCGCTTGCAGGAAGGCGTCGTCATCGTCGCGCAGGGCGAAGTCGCCGCGGTTGAAGGCGGCGATGACGGCCCTGGCTTCGGCCGCGCGCGACGGCGGCACCAGCACGCGCGCGCCGCCCAGGGCGATGGCCCACAGCGAGTTGGTCTGCGCCAGATTGGCGTCGGCCACCAGCGCCGGCACTCCGGCCGCCTTCAGACAATCGCAGACCACATGCGCATCGATAGGCGCCAGGAAGCGGGCGACCATTTCAAAGTCGCCCTCCTCTCGAAAATACTCATCCACGGATGTAATGGCGGCCACGGTATTTCCTCCTGAAGGGGCTAGGCTGGTACTTAAGTACCCATTCATAAATAATTGTGTTTTTTGTCTTCCATACCGGGCGCGCTGCGGCGTTGCCCGCCGCTCGCAGTGCTCGCACTGCGCCGCAGCGGGCGCCTTGCGGCGCATCCACTCAGGTTCGCCATCCATTCACAATAAATTCCCGGGGCTACTTAGCAACATCGCGAACAATAACTCCGATTCTAATCCAATCGTCGGCTGCGGACTGTTCCAGTTCTGGTAATGAGAATGAATTATTCAGAGGAAGGTGGTATGGGAGAAATGCGCCGGCCCGTTCAGGCGATGGGCCGGCACGATGGCGCTGCCGCTATCAGGCCGCGGGCGTGGCGGCCAGCGCCTGCAATAGTTTCTGGCCATCCGGCGAACCCCAGCCGGTGCAGGCGTCCCAGCCTGGGCCGGCCTGTTGCGTGCCATTGTTGCCGACAGTGATGTCGCGGGTGACGCCCCTGTTTTTCAGCGTGCCGTAGAGCAGGGGATTCAGGAAGCCGACCGGTGTTTTCAATTGCTGGTTCAGCAGCGCGATCAAGCCGGCCCACAGCGGCGCGACGGCGCTGGTGCCGCCGATGACCATTTCCTGGCCATCGACGCGGACAAGGTAGCCGCTGGCCGGGTCGGCGTCGCCGGAAACGTCGGGCACGCCGCGTCCGCTCAAACTGCGGCCCAGGTCGCTCTGGTAGGCGGGCACGGGGAAGACGGTGCTGAAGCCGCCGCCGGTGGCGCTGCTGGCGCTTGCGTTCCACACGGTTTCCGTGATGGCGCCGCCGGCGCCGACCACCAGCTTGGTGCCGCCGCAACCGAGCGCATGCGGCGCGGAAGCGGGGAAGTCGACATTGTCGCCGCTTGCGCCGTCGCCGGAACCGTTATCGCCGGAGGCGCAGCAAATCGTTACGCCCAGCAGCGCGGCATCGGCAAACGCTTGCTCGAAGGAAGTCATCGTGGCCTGGGTCCAGTTGCTTTCGGCCGCACCCCAGCTGATCGAAATGACCGATGGCTTGTTGACCTGGTCGTGGATGGCGGTGGTGACGGCGTCGAGGAAACCGCGGTCGGTGTTCGGCGCGAAATAGACGGCGATCAGCGCCTTGGGCGCGATGGCGCCGGCCACTTCGATATCCAGCATCACTTCGCCGTCGGCGCTGTCGGGCGTGGTCGGGCTGTTCGTGGCGTGATCGACGGAAATGGTTTTGACCGTCGGCGCCGGGATGCCCAGCTTGGCGAAATACGCCGTGATGTCGGCCGGCCGGGAGCCGCCGCCGAGTTCGATGATGCCTATGCATTGGCCGCTGCCGTCCAGCTGCGGGAAGTCATACAGCTTGGCCAGCTGCGGCGGCGTAAACGAAGTGTTGGCGGCCAGTTCCGCAGCGGTCGCCGTCACGCGCAGCGGATCGCGCAACTGGAACTTCGGCGTCGCCTGCGGACGGTCGTCGAGGCCGTACACGCCTTCGATCAGGCCGGCGATGTCGCCTGGCGCTTTCAAGGGACCGAGCTGGGCGCGGTAGCTGCCGTTCGGGTGTTCATGGTCTTCCAGCTGGGCGCCGAAGGCCGCGCTGTAGGCCGCCGCCGTGCCGGACAGGATGATGCTGCGCTGCACGGCATTCGAGTCGACCACGACCAGGCCTTGCTGCCGGGCAAAATCTTCCACCTTGGCGATATCGGCGGCGCTGGCGCCGCGGGTGCGGGCAAACTCTTCCCGGGTCAGGTAGGTGCGCCGGCCCTGTTGCTCGGCCGCAAGGACCTGGGCGTCAGCCGCGGCGCGGTCGGGGTTCTGCGGCGGGCGCAACTTGACGGTGACTTCGATGCGCTGGTCCGGCTGTACCGGGCCGAGGGAGCGGGCGTTGGCCAAGGGCGCGCGTTCGCTGCCCTGGATGACGATGTGCGAGGAACTGGTAACCATGCTGACGTTCTCCTGATCGGTTAAGAACTTCGTGATGCGCCCTTGCCGGGCCATGCAGGTGGGAAAGGCAGGCGGCCGGCGCGAATGAATCGCCCGTCGAAGTATAGTGGATGAGCAATTCCCGGGACGCTCAATTGAAGAGAATTTTGCGGCAGCACAGGCAATGCTGGAACTAAAACGGCAGGCAATGCCAGCCATGCGCGGGCCACGGCAATCCAGTCTTCAGTTCACAGGTGGTCGGTGGGCTCCCTTTCCTCCTGGCCGCGGCCGGGTTTGCCGCCGGCCTCTTGCAGCAAGGCTCGGGCGCCCGCGGCCGTGCCGGCTTGCTGCTTGGCCTGGTATTGAGCGTCGTCTTCATTGCCTTGCAGGGAGGCATGTCGATGCTGGGCAAGCAGCGCATCGGCGCCGCTCTGCATGATAGCAATGGCGGCCCGGTTTCGCGCCTGCTCGACCCGGTGCTGGGCGCCGCCGACGCCGCCGACTTGCGTTTTTCATCTACCATGCGCGGCAATAATTTTACAAGGCTGCCCTTCACCCGGCTGCAAGGGCGCGACTGTCCGAAAAATATCCCCCAATGGGGTTTTCCGCGCTCCGACCCGCTGGCGCCGCCACCCTGAGCGGCGCCGCTTTGCCGATGAAACCCGCGCACCATTGCCGCGCTGGTATATGCCGCGCCGGCGTTATCATGGCGCCTTGTCGATAGCCGGAAGAGGACCACCATGGAATGGAGAACGGAGCATGCCGTCAGCTGAGCCATCCGGCCGCGGCGCGGCGGCAACGCCGCATTCCGCCGCCGATCCGGCGGGGGAATTCGGCAAGCCCGATGGCGGACTGCGCCAACGTTTTTACGCCGTCATCTTTGAGTCGGACACCCGCGCCGGCCACCTGTTCGACCTGGGCCTGATCGCCGCCATCCTGTTGAGCGTGACGGTGGTGGTGTTGACCAGCGTGGCCCAGGTCGCCCAGCACTACGGCGCCGAGCTGACCGCCCTCGAATGGTTGTTTACTCTGCTGTTTACGGTTGAATATATCGCCCGGCTCTGCAGCGTCAGGCACCCCTGGCGTTATGCGGGCAGCTTTTTCGGCGTCATCGACTTGCTGGCGATCTTGCCGACCATCATAGCCCTGGTCGTCCCGGGCGCGCTGGTGCTGCTCGACGTGCGCATCCTGCGTCTGCTGCGCATGTTCCGTATCCTCAAACTGACTTCTTACGTGGAAGAATATGGCGTGCTGGGCCGCGCGCTGCTGGCGAGCCGGCGCAAGATCCTGATCTTCCTGTCGGTGGTGATGATAATCGTGTTCCTGCTGGGCACGGTGATGTACGCGGTGGAAGGGCCGGTCCACGGCTTCACCAGCATCCCGACCGCGGTGTACTGGGCCGTCAGCACCGTGACGACGGTCGGCTTCGGCGACATCACGCCCAAGACCGGCGCCGGCCGCACCATTTCCTCGCTGATCATGTTATTGGGATGGGGCATATTGGCGGTGCCGACCGGCATCATCAGTTCGGAAATGACGGCCCAGCGCTATGCCGGCCGGCCGGGCCGGCGCGTGTGCGGCGCCTGCGGCAGCAAGGGGCACGAGGCGGGCGCCGGGTATTGCAAGGATTGCGGGGCGGCGCTGGCGGAGGGACAGGAATAAGAATGCGGAGCGACGGCGGCCGGCGTCAAACCAGCGCCTTGCTGTGCCGGCTCGCATTGCGCATGGCCGGCAGCGGCTGGCCGGCCTGGCGTGCGCACGCCTCCATGCCGCGCTGGAAGCCGTATTCCCATTGCGCTTCCATGTGGCGCACAAAAGTGGCATGGTCGGCCGGCATGATGACGTCGATGCGGTTGCGGCGCCAGTCCAGCTTTTGCTGCATCGGTTCCTCGATGCTGGAAACGTCGGAAGCGTCGATGCGGATATCGGCCGGCTGGCCGTTGGCGTAGCGCAGGCGCTGGTTGCCGTCCAGGCCAAGCACGCTGCGCCAGGCTGGAATGGCGAAAGTCTGGTCGAAGGCTTCCTTGAATTCGAGGATGACTTCATCGGCCAGCCGGCGCGCCAGCTCGACCGGGAACAGGTCGATCACGCCGCCGATGTAATGCTCGTCGCCAACTCGCGGCGGTGGAAAATAAAACATGTCGGAAATCGAAATCCGCGCCGCATCGGCCGGCGCCATGGCGGCGTCGGTCAGCAAGTCCGATGCCACGGCGTGCTCGCCCCAGCGCGGATCGCTGAGCGGCGAGACCATGCCTTGCACCAGCGCCGCCGCGCGTGGCGGACAAAACAGGGTTTCGGCGAACAGCTTGCGGCGGCCGCGCGGCTGGCCCGCCTCGCGTTCGGAAAACAGCAGCTTGCCGCCGATAATGGCGAGATCGGTTTCGGACTGGGCCGACACCGGCGGGAAGGGCAGTTGCGGCGCCAGTTCGAACAGATAGTCCTGGAACAGGTCGGGAATGACGGCCGCGTTGCCCCTGGCCACAGCGCGGCGCGCCGCGCGCCATAAGGTGCGGGCCAGGTTGGCCTGCGGCGCCGATTTCAGCGCGCACCAGAAGCGGTACATCCCGGGCGAATACAGCCAGGCGCGGCGGCTGGCGTCGTCGGGCAGGGACTGGATGACGGTCGCGGCCAGCGAGCCGCCGCAACTGGCCAGCAGCAAGTCCGGCGCGCGGTCCGACTGGCGCATCGCTTCGTACATGCCGAGGTAGATCCCGAAGCGAAAGCCGCCGCCGGCCATGACCATGCAGCGCCGGTATTTTTTCGCCTGGCCGTGCGCCGCTGCGCCTGTTGCTTCTTTTGCTGTTTGTATGGTTTGAGTCATGCCGTGAACATATCACACCGCCTGCCGTTGGCGAACCCGGACCGCGCCGCTGTGATCGGCGCTTTAGAGTAAGCTGGCTGCTATTG
>DASYLQ010000554.1:0-6127 GCA_036009485.1 Janthinobacterium sp. | reverse complement strand
CGGTCGTTATTCTTGTAATCGCCGAGCTGCTTTTTGATGTAGGCGGCATGCTGTCCCCAGATGGTGGGGGTCGCCGGACTCTGCGGAGTCCCCGCCTGGCCATGGCAAGAGGCGCAGACCTGCAGCGCAGCCTGCAGCGTATCGGCATGGGCCGGCGCGGCGGCGCCAAGCGCGCACGCGGCCGCGGTGAATAGCCATGCGCAGGTCCGCCTGGCGATGCGGCTAAAAAAGCGGGACAGGAAGCGTGAGTGGAGGGTAGTCGAGGTCAAACTTACTTGCATGAATCAACTCCATGATGACGGGGCGCGGTAGTGAGCCCCAGGCAAGGCCGCGCGGGCAGCCAGGCAATCGGGACCCCATAGTAATTCCAGGCGGTACTGTAGCGCAAATGGCATTTATTTGCTTGCCCCCGCATCGGCGGCATTGCTACACTTGGTAAGCAGAAGAGGAGCGCGGCATGGAAGACTTCATCGAGCTTTTGCAATGGCCCGCCATGGCGGCTTCGCTGCTGGCGGCATGGCTGGTCGGCTCGCGCAGCGCCAGGCGCCGCCTGGCAGGGTTTTGGGTTTTCCTATGCAGTAATCTGTTATGGGTAGCCTGGGGCTGGAACGACGAAGCATGGGCACTGATCGCCCTGAACTGCTGCCTGGCCGCGACCAATGTGCGCGGCATCTTCAAGAATGAAGATGGTTAGAGGGGCCATAACATGAGACTCACAGCGGAAATATCGAACAATACGAAAAGCCTTGTCCAACCGCCCGGCTATGGCTCTCCTATATTAAGGTTGAGGCAAAAACGGCTGGTAATCAATGCGTCTCCCTCCCAGTGCCGCCAATGCTTCAGCATGATCTTTCCAAAACCTATTTCCTTACCTGTGAAAATGAATTCGACTTTGCCGCCGCAGCCGATGGCATTTGCGGTGTAGTGCGGTTCGGTTGCAACCGCTTCCACGAATTCTTCATCGTAACGGTCAATCGCCCAGCGGTAGCCAGTGGTCGCATTCTCCGGCAGTATTACCCGAACCGATTCACCCAAGCGTATGTCCACTGTCCGTCCATTATCTTTTTCGACGATTAAGCGCATTGGCTGGAGCACCTTTTCCGGGGTAGGTTCGCAAACTGCGCCGGGAGCATACACAAGACCTGTAAGCACCAGCGCAGCCACTCGCATCAAGGACAGGAACGGCGTTCCCGTCACCGGCTTGCTTTGAGAATTGAATAGCATTCAGACCGTCACGCCGTAGCTTTCGTTAAAGAACCCGGCATTGATGTAGGCTTCGCTGGCGTAGGCGAAGCCGTGGTCGCCCCACGTCGTTCCCCAGCTATTGCGTATGACGAAGCGCTTGTCCGTCATGTAGCCGACGATGCATACCGCATGCCCCCGCGAACGGTGTCGGAATGAAAGGCATCGAGTTTGCCCTGAGTTGCAGTAGCGTTATCCCACGTTTCGTCAACACTCAATTCAGCCATGATCGGACCATGAGCGACAAGCCAGTTACCCCACCGGTTCAAATCCTTGCGCAAGTTGAAATACGATGCGACGCGGCGGGCTGCTGCAGTAGCATAAAACGTGTTCTCGTCGCCTATAGACATGTTGGTTTCGATATGGAAAGGCAGCAGCGATTCCGGCACCACCCCATGGTTGCGCAGGGCACCCACGGCCGCCTTAAGGCTGGTGCCACTCTCTTCGATGCAGTTGTGGGCCGATTCGTGAACTCGTCGGTTTCTTTCGAGGCCATCCAAGCGTAGCGCGAAGACAATAGCCCAGGTTGGGTGATCTTGCCCGCCTTGACCATGTGGTAGCGCGCAATACCGTCGGCCGATGCCCAGCCGACACAAGAACCTGTCGATTCCTGATTGCCGATATTCCATCAGGATGCGCGCAGGCCGCTCGCGCCCCCCGCCAAACACCTAAAACAAATCCAGCTGCCCATACTTGTTGCTGCGCGCCCCGGCCACTAGCGGCGGCACCACCAGCGGACGGCGGAATTGCGATGCGTCGAGCTGCTCGAAGCGGCGCCCCCTTCCCGTCAAGCCGAGCCGCTCGACGGCTTTTTCAAAACGCTGCCGTATCAAGTCGGCCCAGACGCCCTCGCCACGCATGCGCGTGGCGAAGCTGCTGTCGTAGTCCTTGTCGCCGCGCATATCCCGCACCCGGTTCATCACCCGCTGCGCCCGTTCGGGGAAATAGGCCTGCAACCACTGCTGGAATAGCGGGTTGACTTCCCACGGCAGGCGCAGCACGACGTAATGCGCATTCACGGCGCCGGCGTCGCGCACCGCTTCCAGCACGCGCTCCAGGTCGGGCTCGGTGACGAAGGGAATCACCGGGGCGATGCTGACGCCGACCGGAATGCCGGCGTCGGTCAGCGCGCGGATCGTGCGCAAGCGCCGCGCCGGCGCCGCCGCCCGCGGTTCCAGCGTGCGCGCGATGGCTGGATCGAGCGTGGTGACGGTGATCGCCACTGCCGCCTGGCGCTTGGCCGCCATCGCCGCCAGCAAGTCGATGTCGCGCTCGACCAACGCAGACTTGGTGATCAGTGCCACCGGATGTTCGCATTCGTGCAGCACTTCGAGCAGGCGCCGGGTCAGGCGCTTTTCGCGCTCGCAAGGCTGGTAGGCATCGGTGTTGACGCCCAGGGCGATCGGTTCCGGCACATAGGACGGCCGGGCCAGTTCCTGCCGCAGCAGTTCGGGCGCATTCACCTTGGCGAAGATCCGGCTCTCGAAATCGAGCCCCGGCGACAGGCCGAGATAGCTGTGCGTCGGCCGCGCGAAGCAATAAATGCAGCCGTGCTCACAGCCACGGTAGGGGTTCAGCGAGACGCTGAACGGGATGTCGGGCGAGGCATTCCTGCTCAGGATGGACTTGGCGTGTTCGTCGGTGACCCGGGTTTTCCAGGCCGGAGCCGGAGCGGACTCGCTTGCACCCGCCTCTTCCTCCTGCGCCCAGCCGTCGTCGAACGCTTCCCGTCCGTGGATTTCGTAACGTCCCTGCAGGTTGGATACCGCCCCGCGCCCTTTCCTCCCTTTCAGGGATAAGGGCGGCAGCATGACCTGCCCCTCTTCATGTGCGTCGTCG
The DNA here is from genome assembly GCA_036009485.1 of Janthinobacterium sp. GTDB lineage: Bacteria > Pseudomonadota > Gammaproteobacteria > Burkholderiales > Burkholderiaceae_D > Janthinobacterium. The sequence goes on along the minus strand of DASYLQ010000554.1, from coordinate 3,046 downwards.
TCCGGCATCGCGATTCCATATTACTGTATATTTATACAGTATTTTATGCCAATGAAGGGATCAGAGCAAGCGCCGTACAGTCGAATGTGCAGCGCTGATATCGTTTCGCCGCCCGTTCGCCGATTTATCCGATATAGCGCAGTTGCTGGGTCACGAAGCCATCGAAGGCATCGATCAGGGGCTGGAATCGGGCCTCCCCCCCGCCTTCCAGTTGCATCAAGGCGTAGCAGGTCGCCTCCAGGGTGGAAAGCTGGTCGCGCGCGTGGGCCTTGCGGATCAGGTAGCGCGAGGGCGGCGTATCGCGCAGCGGCAGGCGCGGCAGGGTTTGCAGCGGCGGATTCAGATACAGTATCTTGCGGCTCTTGCGCCAGGTACCGTCCAGCACCACCAGGCGCAAGGCCGATGGCTGCGCCGTCCAGTCGGGAGCCAGCGGCGGCGGCATGCCCGGCGCGGCATCGGCCGTGGTGTCGGGATATAAAAGAAGGTTGTGTTTACCGGCCAGCAGCGTCCGCAGCTCGGCCGGAGCGAATGTTTCTCCCACCACCAGCCTGCTGTTTGGCAGGCTCAGGTGCAGCAGGCGGGCGCTGCCTTTGGCATGCTCCACTTCCAGCGGGTGCTGCAGGATCAGCACCTCGACGGCATGGGCCAGCGGCACGATCCATTCGCAAATGCAAGCTGCCTGCGGGCGCAGGCAGCGCGAACATATGGGACGTCGGCTCATCGGGAAAGGTATATCAGGCTGGAATCAGAACTCTTCCCATTTGCTCGCATCGGACGAGGCCACGGCGACGCGCGGCGAAGCCGGGCTTGAGGTTGAGGCCGATGGCTTGGCCGGCTTGACCACGCGCGGCGCCACAGCCGCCGTCACACGGCGCGGCGCCGCGGCAATGGCCGGCCTGGCGCCGGGAGAGCGCAGCGGCGCAGCGGCCGCCGGCATATGCGCCGCGTCCAGCTTGAAGATGCTGACCACTTCAGCCAGCCTGGCCGACTGTTTCTGCATCGATTCGGCCGCCGCGGCAGCCTCTTCCACCAGCGCGGCGTTTTGCTGGGTCACATGGTCCATTTCGTTGACGGCCTGGTTGATCTGCTCGATGCCGGCGCGCTGCTCGTCGCTGGCGTCGGTGATCTGGTTCATGATCTGCGTGACGTTGGCGATGCTTTGTACGATTTCATCCATCGTGTGGCCAGCCTTGTCCACCAGGCCGGATCCGGCCGTGACCTTTTGCACCGAATCGTCGATCAAGCCCTTGATTTCTCTGGCCGCCGCGGCCGAGCGTTGCGCCAGGTTGCGCACCTCGCCGGCGACGACGGCGAAACCGCGCCCCTGCTCGCCGGCGCGGGCCGCTTCCACGGCCGCATTTAATGCCAGGATATTCGTCTGGAAGGCGATGCCGTCGATGACGCTGATGATGTCGGCGATCTTGCGCGACGATTCATTGATCGAACCCATCGTGGTCACCACTTCTGCCACCACCGCGCCGCCGCGGCTGGCGATTTCCGACGCCTCGATGGCCAGCTGCCTGGCCTGGTGCGCATTGTCGGCGTTGAACTTGACCGTCGAGGTCAGTTCCTCCATCGATGAAGCGGTCTCTTCCAGCGAACTGGCTTGCTGTTCGGTGCGCGAAGACAGGTCGAGATTACCGGCCGCAATCTGGCTGGATGCGGTGGCGATGGTCTCGGTACCGGAGCGCACCTGGCCGACGATGTTGACCAGGTTTTCATTCATGCGTTTCAGCGAGGCCATCAGCTTGCCGGTCTCGTCCTGGGTATCGCTGACGATATCGCTGCTCAGGTCGCCCGACGACACCGATTCCGCCACCCGCACCGCGGCGCCGATGGGCCCCGTGATGGAGCGTGTGATCCAGTAGGCGAAGCCGACTCCCAGCAGCACAGCGCTGATGCCGAGGACGATCAGCAGCATGCGTCCGCTGTGATATTCCCGCTGGATATCTTCGGCCGTCATATCCAGCAATTTCTGCTGCAACTGAAAAAGCTGGTTCAGCGTATCCAGGTAAACCGTGCGCTGGGCCACCATCTCCCCTTCGTAGAGTTTTTTCCCCAGCGCCAGATCGCCCGCGGCCTTGGCCTTGAAAACGTTCCTGCGCGTATCGGTATAAATCTGGCGCGTGCTCAGCACTTTCTCGTACAGCGCCTTGGCGCGCGGATCCTGGATGGTAGTGGCGAGAATGTTCTGGACTTCCGTGGCCCGCGCCGAGGACGTCTTCATTTGATCTTCAAACGCTTTTTGATCGGCCGGATCGCTGATCTGCCATGCCGCCGTGGTCCTGGACGCGTTCAACTCGATGACCTTGACCCATTCGGCTATCATCCGTTCGTTTTTAACCTTGACGTTAATCAATGTATCCGTCATCGCACTGGCGGTTTGCATGCGCATGACGCCGATCACCGTCAGCGCGACCAGCAACAGCAAGACCGCGGCAAAGCCGATGCCAAGACGGACGCCAATGTTGAGGTTTTTCATGTATAGATCCCTTGAAGGAAACGCGGCCACGCTCCGGCGGATCGGGATCACGGACCCATCCGGATAGTGCGGCAAGCCCGGCAGACAACGCCTTAGCTTGCTATGAATAATTAAATGTTGCAAAGAGTTTAACCCCATCGCAAAAATATTGCAAGGATCAGCATGCAAGTCACAACGGAGAATAGACAGGCCTGGCGCATTTGCTGCACCGCAGCGGCCGCGTACGATTCGCGTACGAGTCGCGTACAAAACGGACGGGATAGGAAGATGGTATTTTTCCCCTCGGGATTTGTTGCACTGCAACTGTGGCGCTTTCCATCGATGCTACTTGTCGATTTCCTTTTGCGTTCCCAGCAATTCCTCCAGCTGGGCGATGGCGGCGGCATCCTTGACCACGCTGCGCAACCACAGATGCAGAGGCAGTTCGCCCCAGTTGGCGGCTTTTTCAGCCAGATAGGCAACCGGGCTGTGCGGTTCGGTGCGGCGGAAGAAATCGGCGACCTGGCGTAATTGGGACAAGGCTTGCGCCCGGCTTTGCAGCGGACCGCCGGGCATGCCGGGCAG